>JBIIQR010000323.1:0-2713 GCA_044341985.1 Burkholderiaceae bacterium | reverse complement strand
GGGGTGCTCGCCGTCACCTTTACCAACAAAGCCGCCAAAGAAATGCAGGCGCGCCTGTCGACAATGTTGCCTATCAATACACGCGGTATGTGGATAGGCACTTTCCATGGTCTGTGCAACCGTTTGCTCAGAGCTCACTATCGCGATGCCGCGCTGCCTCAGACATTTCAGATTCTGGATTCTCAGGATCAGATGTCGGCTATCAAGCGTTTGCTCAAGCGTTTGAATGTAGACGACGAAAAATATCCAGCCAAGCACTTGATGTACTTTATCAATAGCGCGAAAGATCAAGGACTCAGAGCCTCTGATGTCGAAGCGAGTGATGATTATCAGCGTAAATTTGCGGAGTTATACGCAGCCTATGATGATCAGTGTCAACGTGAAGGCGTGGTTGATTTTGCTGAGCTACTGCTTCGAAGTTACGAATTGCTCACTCGTAATCAGCCCCTGCGTGAACATTATCAGGCGCGTTTTAAGCACATACTGGTTGACGAGTTCCAAGATACGAATGATCTGCAATACAAATGGCTGAAATTATTGGCAGGTACGCAAGGGGCTGTATTTGCTGTTGGCGATGACGATCAAAGTATCTACGCTTTTCGTGGTGCGAATGTGGGCAATATGTCGGCGTTCGAGCGTGAGTATCACGTAGAGAATTTGATCAAGCTAGAGCAGAACTACCGCTCTCATGGCCACATACTCGATACCGCGAATCAGCTGATTGCTAACAACAGCCGTCGCTTAGGTAAAAATCTACGTACGGACGCAGGGCATGGTGAACAAGTACGTATCTTTGAAGCATCTAGCGATCTGCAAGAAGCCCAATGGCTGATTGAAGAGGCTAAGCAATTAATTGCAGAAGGCTGGATGCGTAGTGAAATCGCTATCCTGTATCGATCCAATGCGCAATCACGCGTTATTGAACATGCGCTGTTTTCAGCGAGTTTGCCGTATCGCGTGTACGGTGGGCAGCGATTTTTTGAGCGCGCTGAAATCAAGCATGCGATTGCCTATCTTCAGTTAATAGATAATCTGCATAACGATTCTGCCTTTTTACGTGTAGTGAATTTTCCTACTCGGGGAGTCGGCGCGCGCAGCATAGAGCAGTTACAAGACGCCGCGCGACAGTACGGTATTTCATTGTATGCCGCTGTTCCTTATGTGGCCGGTAAGGCAGGTGCTGTACTCGGTAATTTCATTCAATTGATCGAAAGCTTACGGTTTGAAACCGCACGCTTACCGTTGCCAGAAATGGTGCAAGTCACCATAGAGAAAAGTGGACTGATTGCTCACTATCAGGGTGAGAAAGAAGGCGCTGACCGAATTGAAAATCTTGAGCAGTTAGTCAGCGCAGCGGCCTTGTTTGTGTCGGAAGAAGGTTTTCTGATTGATGCGCCTGCATTAGTTGGGCCACGTGTTGATAACGCTGCTCCTACTTTAGTGAACGGCGATGGTATTGAAATCATTGATGCTGATGCGCCGCTTACAGCCATCATGTCCCCATTGTCTGCGTTTCTCTCGCATGCCTCACTTGAGGCAGGTGATAACCAAGCACAAGCTGGACAAGATGCGATTCAACTGATGACGGTTCATTCAGCTAAAGGCTGGAATTTGATGCCGTATTCATTACAGGTTTAGAAGAAGGATTATTCCCGCATGAGAATAGCCAAGAAGCCGAAGACGGTGTTGAAGAAGAGCGGCGTCTAATGTATGTGGCTATTACTCGCGCACGCAAACGCCTGTATATGAGCTTTGCGCAGACGCGTATGCTGCATGGCCAAACGCGCTACAACGTTCGTTCACGATTTTTTGATGAACTACCTGATGAGGCGTTGAAATGGTTGTCGCCTAGAGTTGAAGCGAAATGGCTACCTAATCATCAAAAAGCAGCGTGGGTGGAGACACCTGAATTTGGTAACAACAGCATTGCGCAGTCATTCACCTCACGCAAAGAGAGTGTCTGGCAAATAGGTCAGAGCGTGAACCATCAAAAATTTGGCGAGGGTGTTATCGTTAATATCGAAGGTAGTGGCACACAAGCCCGCGCGAACATTAATTTTGGCCGCAACGGTATGAAATTACTCGACTTGAGTATCGCTAAGTTAGAGCGAGTGTAGACAGCCATTGAAAAATACTGAGTCAATTACACGATTCGATTTTACAGTAATGAGTTGTTTATAAGCTTTAGATCAGGCTAGTCTAAATCCAGTATCTTTCTTTCTCTTCTTTCGCTTTTTCTAGGTCTTGGTTGAGTGTTTTGATAGCCTCAGCAGTAGCCCAAGGTTGATCTGGAGTATTCGCATGGGTTATAAATTCGTCTGCCAAGATCTCTAAAGTGGCGCGCACGGATGCATCTTCACCATAAGGATCCAGAGTTTTTGCGAGTTCATCTAGCCCCTTTTTGAAAATCGTTGCAAGCGCTTTTGTAGTGGCTCCCGAAGGATATGGATTTGTTGGTTGAAAAAACGATAAAAAGCAGTCAACGCTGGTAGGGCGTTGATCGAGCATTGATAAGCGATCAACAAGATTTGAGCCACTTAAAACCAAATCTTTTGCTAATAGTCTTTTTGATAAATCCTCATAAATCTCAGAGAATTTTGTAAATACTTCATTAGGTATTTTTTTTAGATGGTTAGGATCGCTCTTGAGTGCGTCCATGTTTTTTTTCAATGCATTAATTTTGGCTATCTGTATTTCGCTTAGTTGAGCAGAG
>JBIIQR010000019.1:0-9931 GCA_044341985.1 Burkholderiaceae bacterium | reverse complement strand
GGCTGACTAATCAGCACCGTGGCCGCGCTGAGATTCGTATCGACTGGTTGCAAGCGCTTGAGCAAAAAGACGGCTTGATTGCGCTGTCAGGATTTCACTTAGGCGATATTGGTGTCGCGCTGGAAAATGGCAATGCTGAATTAGCTGAGCGCTGTGCGCAACGCTGGGAAAGTATTTTCCCAGGAAATTTTTATATTGAAATTCAGCGTAGCGGTAACCCTCGTTTAGAAAATCTGTTGCGTCGCTTAACTCATCTGGCAGCTAAGTTCAGCCTGCCGGTAGTGGCCACGCATCCTGTGCAATTTATTAAGCCCGAAGAATTTACAGCGCATGAAGCACGCACGTGTATTTCTGAAGGTGAAATCCTCGCCAACACGCGTCGCCCTAAGCGTTTCACTGCAGAGCAGTATTTCAAGACGCAGGCAGAAATGGCGGAGCTGTTCGCCGATATTCCTGCGGCACTCGCTAACAGTGTAGCGATCGCGCAGCGTTGTAACTTGTCGCTGACTTTAGGTAAAGCGCAGTTGCCTGATTTCCCAACACCGAATGGGATGACGATTGCTGACTATTTGGTGGCACAGGCCAAAGCAGGTTTGGAAACGCGTTTATTGCAGCTGTATCCGGATGAAAGTCAGCGTCAAGACGAGCGCGAACGTTATGAGTCGCGATTAATATTTGAAACAGACACCATCATCAAGATGGGTTTTCCAGGCTATTTTTTGATTGTTGCCGATTTCATTCAGTGGGCAAAAAATCATGGCGTACCCGTTGGTCCAGGCCGTGGATCAGGTGCAGGTTCGTTGGTAGCGTATTCATTGGGAATTACCGATCTCGATCCACTGAAATACAACTTACTGTTTGAGCGTTTTTTGAATCCTGAGCGCGTATCGATGCCGGACTTCGATATCGATTTTTGCCAGGAGGGGCGCGACCGCGTTATTCAATACGTGAAAGAGCGTTACGGTAAAGACGCAGTTTCTCAGATTGCGACCTTCGGCACCATGGCAGCTAAAGGGGCGGTCAGAGATGTAGGTAGAGTACTGGATTTTGGCTATAACTTTTGCGATGGCATCTCGAAATTAATTCCTTTCAAACCCGGCAAGCTGGTAACCATTGCTGATGCGCTGAAAGAAGAACCGCTCTTAAAAGAGCGCCAGGAAAAAGAAGAAGAAGTACGGCAGTTGCTGGAACTCGCTCAACAAGTTGAAGGCATAGCGCGAAATGTCGGTATGCATGCCGGTGGCGTGTTGATTGCGCCTGGCAAACTTACCGATTTTTGTCCGCTCTACACCCAAGGCGTCGATGGCGGAGTCATATCGCAACTCGACAAGGACGACGTTGAAGCGATTGGTTTAGTTAAGTTCGACTTTTTGGGTTTAACCACGCTCACCATTCTTGATCGCACTGTGCAAAATATTCGTGCCATGGATGCGTCGATGGCAGACTTTAGTTTAGAGACCTTAGCGCTGAATGATCGTCCTACCTATCAGTTGCTGACACAAGCAAAAACAGT
Source organism: Burkholderiaceae bacterium (assembly GCA_044341985.1). GTDB lineage: Bacteria > Pseudomonadota > Gammaproteobacteria > Burkholderiales > Burkholderiaceae_D > Pernthalerella. The sequence continues at coordinate 8,418 of JBIIQR010000019.1, read as the reverse complement.
CGCCGTATTCCAGCTTGAAAGTCGCGGCATGCAAGGCATGCTTAAAGATGCACGACCCGATCGTTTTGAAGACATCATTGCCTTGGTCGCTTTGTATCGTCCGGGACCAATGGATTTGATTCCAGATTTTTGTCGACGCAAACACGGTGAGCGATTCGATTATCCTGATCCTCGAACCGAAGCTATCCTCTCTGAGACCTACGGCATCATGGTCTATCAAGAGCAGGTCATGCAGATGGCGCAGGTGATTGGCGGTTATTCATTAGGTGGCGCTGACTTGCTGCGCCGTGCTATGGGTAAAAAGAAACCTGAAGAGATGGCACAGCATCGTCAGATTTTCCGCGATGGTGCAGCGACGAATGGTTTAACTGAGCTGAAGGCCGATGAAATTTTCGACCTGATGGAAAAATTTGCAGGCTACGGTTTTAATAAATCGCATGCTGCTGCCTATGCATTGCTCTCCTATTACACCGCTTACCTAAAGACCCATCATCCTGCTGCTTTCATGGCAGCCAACTTGTCGCTGGCTATGGATGACACAGACAAGATTAAAATTCTTGCTGAAGATGCCAGTGTTATTTGTGGCTTGACGTTGCTACCACCCGACATCAATCAATCAGAGTATCGCTTTACACCTGTGGGTGAGCCAGGTAAGAAAGCCGATCGCATTCGTTATGGTCTGGGTGCCATTAAAGGATCGGGACAGAATGCGATTGAAGCAGTTGTCGCTGCACGCAAAGAAAAACCTTTCACCGATTTATTTGATTTTGTTCGCAGAGTTGATAAACGCCAAATTAATCGACGCACGATTGAATCCCTGATTAAAGCAGGTGCGTTTGATTGTTTGGGCGTCAACCGTGGTGTCTTACTCGCATCCGTTGGTTTGGCTATGGAAAGTGCAGAGCAAGCTGAGGCCTCGGTAAATCAAGTTAGCTTGTTTGATATAGCGGACAGTCAGTTTGATGATAGTCCTGAGTATGTGAACGTTCCAGAGTGGAGTGAAAAACAGAAGCTCACCGAAGAAAAAACTGCTCTTGGTTTTTATTTATCCGGACACTTGTTCAATGCGTATGTTGAAGAGGCAGCCAAATTTGCGCGTACACGACTAGTTGATCTTAAACCTGCCCGTGAGCCCAAGCTTATGGCGGGTATTATTTCTGCTGTACGTACGCAGATGACCCAGCGTGGTCGCATGCTGATTGTTACGCTTGATGACAACACAGCCCAAGTCGACGTCACAGTGTATAGCGAGATTTATGAAGCGAATCGCTCGTTGTTTCGGGAAGATGAATTTTTAGCAGTGCAAGGCAAGGTGGCAGAGGATCGTTTTTCCGGCGGGCTGCGTATTACCGCGGATCGCGTGATGGATATTGCGACAGCCCGTGCAAATTTCGTTAAAGCCCTGCGCTTGTCTATGAACGGTCAGGCTGATGCAGTAAAACTGCGCGAATTGATTGCGCCATTTCAGCAAAACGAAGCCTCATGCCCTATCGTCGTTCAGTACCAAAAAAATGGTGCCCATGGAGAATTGCGCTTGTCAGATGATTGGCGCGTGCGTGCTGATGATGCATTACGTGCCAAATTATCCGATTGGCTGAGTCCCGATAACGTATGGTTTGAATATTGATGAGTTTGTCTGTCACTTTCAGGCGTATTCTCGGCCTGCTATCTCCGTATAAATCACATTTGGTGCTGGTGTTGGTCGCTATGTTAGTTACTGCGGCTACCGAGCCTGCAGTTGCTGCCATGATGAAGCTCTTGTTAGATAAAGGGTTTTCAGAAGCGCGCAGTTTTTCATTATGGTTAGTACCCTTATTCGTAGTGGGTCTTTTTCTTATTCGCGGTCTTTCCACGTTTACTACCACTTATCTGATGTCCGCTATTTCAGGACGCTTAATATCTAACCTGCGGCAGCAAATGTTCCGACGTTTGCTTGATGTCCCGCTAGATTTTTATCGTGATAATTCGACCGGAAAAATCATCAATGCCATGATGCTCGAGGTCAACCAAGTCCTGGATTTGATTCGCAGTGTGATGATCGTTGTTATACGCGATAGCCTGACCGTTATTGGTTTGCTGGGATATCTTTTTTGGCTGAATTGGAAGCTCACACTGGTGATTATTGTACTGGGCCCAGTCATCGCCTTTGTTGTAAGAATTACTGCGCAGCGATTAAAGCGTCTGATCATTCAAAATCAAACATTAAATGCTGAGCTCACCCAAACCATAGAAGAAACCACTCGTGCTCAGCATGTCATCAAGATTTTTGGCGGTCAGCAGTATGAAGCTAAACGTTTCGAACAACGCTCTGAACGCTTGCGTGGTTTTATGTTGCGCGTGGCTAGTACATCGGCCACCACAGAGCCGGTGACGCAGCTTATCAATTCTTTGTCTGTCTCTATCATTATCGTGATCGCGCTTTCCCAAGCCGGTGATGGCAATATGACTGTTGGTGGTTTTGCTTCGTTCATCACGGCCATGCTAATGACGCTTACACCCCTCAAGCATTTGGCGGCCGTCAATGGCCCGCTGCAACGCGGGCTTGCTGCAGGATCTACCGTCTTTGGCATTATCGATGCCAACCCAGAGCGTGAGACTGGAGTTGTATTGCATGAGCGTGCTTTAGGAAAATTAGATTTTGAAGGTGTAGGTTTTACGTACCCCAATCAAAAACAAGCAGCGCTATCGGATATATCTCTTAGCATCGCTCCCGGAGAGACGATCGCATTAGTGGGTATGTCGGGTGGGGGTAAAACTACGTTAGTGAACTTAGTACCCGAATTTTTTGTGCCCACCGAGGGGCGGATTCTGCTTGATAGCCAACCCCTTAGCGACATTGCACTGTCTAGTTTACGTGCTCAGATGGCGATGGTTAGTCAGCATGTGGTGTTGTTCGATGACACCATTGCAGCCAATATTGCGTATGGCGATCCCAATCCCGATCGACAAAAAATTGAGGAAGCAGCTCGAGCAGCTCATCTGGCAGATGTCATTACACAGTTACCAGAGGCTTACGAGACCTTGATTGGTGATAATGGCATGCGTCTATCAGGTGGACAGCGTCAGCGTCTAGCGATTGCACGTGCCATTTATAAAAATGCGCCGATACTTATTTTGGATGAGGCGACTTCGGCGTTAGATACTGAGTCCGAACGTGCAGTCCAGTTAGCCCTAGATGCGCTAATGAAAAACAGAACTACGCTAGTGATTGCGCATCGGTTGTCTACGATTGAACATGCTAATCGTATTGTTGTGCTTCAGGAGGGTAGGATTACTGAAGTAGGCAGTCATGAGCAGTTACTGGCTTCGAATGGTAACTATGCGCATTTATACCATTTACAATTCGCTAAAGATTCTTGATGAATCTTATTTATATATCAATTTCTTTATTAATTTTTATTTGCCACATGCTCTAGGTCTTTTATGAGTTTTATCCAAAAACTAAAATGCTTAGCATTTTATTTATGGCTAAAATGGCTACGTATAATCGTTGGCAAAAAAAAGTTTGGTGATATCGAAACTAGATTTTTTGCAGAAGCTGCCGTTGTCGCTGATTTGGTTCGCCACCAAGATAAGCTGGCGACTTGTTCAATCAGAGACACATTTTGGATTCGAGGTAAATTCTACGTGGGGAGTCTATTGCCTCAAGTGGAATCGATTGTCATTAGTCGTAACCTTAAATTTGGGAATACCATACTTCAGCTGACTAACGCGATTACTACTGCAAAACAGTTGGGCATCTGTAAGATTTATCACAGAGGGTATAGTTTTTTGGATGAACACGGCTCGTCTTTTGAACGCTTCAAGCATTGTTGTTGGTCCAGGCATCTGTATCTATCCAATGTTTTGTTTGTTTAATAAAGTTTGCCGCGAGTTTTGTTTCGAAGAAAATGGTGTGGATGAGTAGGGGCTTGAAGATTCAAAAATCCGTTTCATAAAGCTAATTGATACAGAGGGTAAGTATAGAAATATATTACTTATCAGTGCTTGAATACAGATGCTCTGAGATCTCTAATGCTAAGTTACTCTGAGAAAAAATAGCTTTACAAGATTGATATCTCACTCGTTATGAAAACTAGCGTTATATTCACAACTTATAATTCGCCAGATTGGATGGAGAAAGTCCTTTGGGGATTTTTTAACCAGACCGTAAGCGATTTTGAGATCATCATTGCAGATGATGGTTCTGGTGATGAAACGCGCGCACGCATAAATCAACTCGCAACTAAATCGCCAATTCCTTTGCGTCATATATGGCAAGCTGATCAAGGTTTTCAAAAAAGCCGGATTCTCAACAAAGCGATTGCTACTGCCAAGGGTGACTATTTAATCTTTACCGATGGCGACTGCATACCGCGCGAGGATTTTGTTGCTGAACATTTGCGACATTCGGAAGATGGCTGCTATCTTTCGGGTGGCTATTTTAAGCTTCCCCTTGTTATTAGCAGGTTGATCAGGCAAGAAGACGTGGCAAGTCGGGCGGTATTTTCTCCTGAGTGGTTGCGCCAAAGCGGGATGCACCTAGGGATTATCAAGTCGTTGAAGCTTACGATGCGTGGTCAGCTGGGAGACATGCTCAATCATCTGCCAGTGAAGGCTTCTTGGAATGGGCATAACTCATCGTGTCACAAAAAATGGGCAATCGCCGTTAATGGTTTTGATGAGAATATGCAGTACGGAGGACAAGATGCCGAGTTTGGTCGACGTCTGCGTCATCTTGGAGTAAAAGCAAAACGTATTCGCTATTCTACGATTTGCGTACATCTGGAGCATGGGCGCGGATACATTACTCCAGAAATGAAAGCAAACAGCGAGCGAATTCGAATGAATACAATTAAAAGGCGCTTGACGTGGGCATCGGTTGGTCTTGATCAGTACATCCTTGCAGACGGAACGCCGCGTCCATTTTTGGAAGAATAGGCAAAGCCATGAGTTCCACATTACAGCCAGTGCTGGTGCTTTGCATGAAGTGGGGTAAAGCCTATGGACCGGAGTACGTTAACCGTTTATACAACGGCGTTAATCGCAATCTGAGTTATCCGCATCGCTTTATTTGTTTTACTGACGATTCTACGGGTATAGAAGAAGGTATTGAAGTTTTTCCTATGCCAAGTCTAGGTCTGCCGCCACAGCACCAAGACCTTCGCTGGAGAAAGCTTGCATTACTTGGTAAAGATGTCTTTGGTTTAACGGGTACGGCACTCTTTCTCGATTTAGATTTGGTTGTCGTAGACAGGCTTGAGCCATTTTTTGATCATCCTGAGAAATTTGTGATCATTCGTGATATGGATCTGTTTCGATCCAAGCCACTACGTAAGTTAAATCCTGGCAAAGACAAATTTTTAAACAGCGTAGGTAATTCATCGGTATTTCGTATGGAGATGGGTGCTCAAAGCGATATTTTGGATGAATTCGTGGGTGATCCCATTGCAGCGCAAAGCGCATTCAAGATCTCACAACAATTTTTGAGTCATGCCTTAGACAGGCGCGGACTCCTGCATTACTGGCCCAAGGAATGGTGCGTGAGTTTTAAAAATCATTGCATACCGCGCTACTGGCGAAGTTATTTTCAAGATCCTTTTATTCCTGCAGGTGCAAAGATAGTAGTGTTTGCAGGTAATTTGAAAATGCAGGATGTGGTGGAAGGTGGGAGTAGTAAGTGGTACCGTAGGATTGGTAATATAGATTGGCTAATAAGATACTGGCAATGAGAGGTTGATATGTCTAATCGCCACTTACACGTATCCCAGAGATAAAATCGATTGCATAAACAAAATTTTATTTTTCTCTACAGATGCCCGCAATTTTCGAACTGAAGTCGCCCGAAAGGAACCCGTTCTTCCCCATACAATCAACGATGAGTCTTGCTAGTGGAAGCATCCCTGCTCGAGATAGATGATTGTGATCGAAATACAGGGCCTCGCCGTCTTTTACTGCCCAGCAGTCCTGATCGTCACAATATAAATCGGTCGGATCAATGACCAAGGCTCCTTCCGGAATCTCATGGGCATGATGGCGAACGAATCCATTGCGTGTTTCCCACCAGCTGCGACTGACGCTGGCGATCGGCGTCCCAGGGTGCTGATCTAGGAAAATCAGATCTGATATTCGTCGCCTAACCTCAGGAATTGGCAGTAGCACAATGACGTGCTTCCCCGCTTTTTGCAGATCGTGTATCGTTTTCAAATATGAATTCCAGCGATCTTCCCGAAGTTGAGTATCAACAAAATCGGGTTGTTTTGGGTAAATATGGTGATGCCCACCAAACAGGTGGGAATTCATTCTGTACACTACGATTACAGTGTCGATCTCGTTGCTATTTACGATAAACTCAAATGCTTCTTTTGTCCATTCGGCACAAGCACTTTTGATATTTGTGCGTCCGTGAGTAGGATCACAACCTGAAAAACTCAATTGCCGTAAGCCGATGCCATAAGCTTCCAATGCCATCGCAGTACGGTAAGCAATGATACTGGCGTGGCTATCACCCAAAACGGCAATTCGCGGAGTTCCCTTGCCAAGAATGCATGAATCAACTGGTTTACGATAGTCTCGCCCATCCGTGGAGCAATCAGGTGCATCGGAGTCTCGGCGCGCAGAGTTTAATAGTGATTGAATTTGTTCATTTCCCCGATATTTGATAAAGCCTTTGCTTTTATGTCCAATGATCCCAAGAACAATAAAAAGCAGCGACACACCAAATGCAAAGCTGAAAATTTGTTGGCGGCTAAAGTTGGCTTTATTTCGAAATGGCCGTTCTACTAAAGTGTAGGTTGCCCACGCAAGTGCAAGTGATGTAGCTACCAATATCAAAAACAGAGTTTGGTGCCAGACTCCTACCTCGTGGTAACGTGCAAAAGCAAAAAGCGGTTGATGCCACAAATAAGCACTGTAGCTGATCAGGCCGATACCAACTAACGGACGCAATGATAGCAAGCGGCCAACCAGTGTACTTGGTGAGGCAAATAGAATGATAAGCGTCGTACCTATCACTGGAAAAATTGCAGAAATACCAGGAAATACGGTGTTTTTATTATAAAGAAAGATTGGCAAAAGAATCATTAAAAGTCCAGCACTGCTGCTGAACTGGTAGAAAAATAAATTGGGTTTCAGCCCAAAACGTCTTTCGTGATCAGCTCGATTGAGCAAAATAACGGCGGCCCCAGTTCCGGTTAACAACTCCCAGAATCGCGAAAACAACAGAAAAAAAGCTGACTCTGGAAAATTGATTGTTTGCCATTCTGAAAAAATAAAACTTATGATCCATATCGCAGCAATTAACCAGTGCCGTCTAAGCTTCCCTCTCTGCCAGCCAAGCCAAATCAGGAGCGGTAACAAAATATAAAACTGTTCTTCAACCGCTAGGCTCCAGGTATGTAAAAGTGGCTTTAACTCAGAACCTGCATCAAAATATCCCGCTTCACTCCAGAAAAGAACGTTCGATAAAAACGTGACTACTGCGGCAAGGCTTTCCGCGAAGTCTTTCAAGTCTGCTGGTGGCATCCATGCCCAGGCAAACGGTAGGCAAGTGACCATTACTACGAACAACGTTGGGGCGATCCGTCTTATGCGACGTTCATAAAATGAGGAAAGTAAAAATTCTCCTTTTTGTTTTTCCTCGAGAATTAGCGTCGTGATCAAATAACCGCTGATTACAAAAAACACATCAACGCCAACGAATCCTCCACTAAATGTTTCGAATCCGGCATGGAAAAAAATCACCGGCAAGACTGCAATCGCTCTAAGGCCATCAATTTCATTCCGGTATTTCATTGAGATTTCCGTAACACACTTAGTAAATATTATTTTAAAATCATCGTTTTAAATACGAAATGCAACATGTTTTAAAGAACCATGACACACTGGACTCTGAGTTTTAAATTCGAATCGTTCTCTCGGGCGGTTATTCAGTAGATCTTCAATCATTTTAAGCTTTGCGTCAGTTGCAGTAAATAAGTCACTTCTTTTAGGAACTTACTGCCTTAACAAGTCGTTGTAGTTTTCATTCGATCCATGCAACCAGCTGGCAAATGGATCAGCTAGTAAGCCTTAGAGCCTAAGATCTGATCAATCGCTTATGACCACCAAACTCTTTGCTGTTACTGTACTTAATCGTCTGGACTCGCGAAGCGACGGGTTTAAGCCGCTTAACAATGATGGCACTGACTTCACAAACGTCTTGCGACTAACCTTGGTCACTACTGCATAGTTGCTTTTTCTTTCAACCAGCGTGACGCTGGTACGCCGCCCCAACGACGTTGTCACCTTCCCCTTGACCAATGTGGGTGCATCGATCAATCGATTCAGGCTGTTCAGTAACAGAGCGCCGATCTGGAATCTGGCCTCGCCGTTCGCGGCCGCTGGCAAAGCGTTGCGCTTTTGCTCCTGGCAGCGCAGGGAGCGCCATAAATGCCCACC
>JBIIQR010000322.1:0-2731 GCA_044341985.1 Burkholderiaceae bacterium | reverse complement strand
TCTGGAAAATCACAAAATGAATTCTTCACTTACTAAGCGTGCCCTTGGGATCTAAAACCCCCAAGACCAGAGATCGCAACCTAAGAACGCCACCCCGAGCCTGCTCCAACGCCAAATTATCCACATCGCGACCCCGAGAAATTTGCTATGGTTTGAGCAACCGCTTTACGACGAAGCGGATACAATGAGTTATTACCTAATTATTTGGAGCCCGGCAATGGCCTCTCTTTTCGATGATATCGGCAATATAATTAGCATGGCCATCACGCCTGCATTATTGCTGCTAGGCGTGATGATCCAGATGCGCGTGCTCAACAATCGGCTGGACCGGATTAGTGATCGTTCAGAGGTTTTGGAAGCACGTTTGTCAGGCGGCACAGGATTACGGCCAGCACTAGTACATGAACTCTCTGTGCTGCACCGTCGGGAGACGGCCATTCATCGTGCGTTCGGCTTGTCCACTGGGTGCATGATTCTCATCTGCTCCATCGTGGTGGCCTTGTTTGTTGACGATTCCATCCAACTAAAACTTGATTCATTGATTGCATTCGCTTTTGTAGCGACTATGCTTTTACTAGTAGGAAGTTTCAGTCTGCTGCTGCATGAAATTTTCATCGCCAGTCATTCGTTGCCTGCTACTACCTTGCACCGCCGTCAGCCTGAAGGCCAGAATTAATTTAAGGCGTTTCAGGCAGGCAGCCAATAGCGCGACGACATTTCCTCCAGCCCCAAATCAAGCAAGACTTTTTGCAGGCGCTGCGACCCTCGTTGGCGTGGCAAATCTTTGTAGGTCGCGACAATCAACTCGTTTTTCATCGAGTGCTCCCAACCCACGAGTTCAGTCACATTTACTTGATAGCCATGCGCTTCGAGCTGCAAACAACGCAGCACATTCGTTACATGACTGCCAAACTCACGCGTATGAAGGGGATGACGCCATATTTCTGTCAACGCGTCGCGAGCTAATGATTGAGATTTTAATTTTCTTAAAACGCCCGCCAACTCCGCCTGACAACACGGCACCAACACAATATAGCGAGCTTGTTTTTTTAAGGCAAAGCTAATCGCATCATCTGTCGCTGTATCGCAGGCATGTAAGGCAGTTACGATATCAACGGTCGCAGGCAAGGCTGTTGACGTAATCGATTCGGCCACCGACAGCTCAAGAAAAGACATACGATCAAACGCCAGATTTTTAGCTAGCGTCTTTGCGCGATCCACTAATTCGGGGCGAGTCTCAATACTGTAAATATGTGAATCATCATTGCGCTGCTTAAAAAACAAATCATAGAGCATGAAACCCAGATACGATTTTCCAGCACCATGATCGACCAAAGAAAGTGTATGCCCATCTTCTGCCAGCTGCTTTAACAGTGGCTCTATGAATTGCAGTAAGTGATAAACCTGCTTGAGCTTACGGCGGCTATCCTGATTCATTTTCCCGTCACGGGTCAGAATATGTAAGGCCTTGAGCAACTCTATCGATTGATCGGGTCGAATGTCTAATTCAGGCATGAACGGCCATGATGGAAAAATAAAACTGGATGGTAAACCAAGAAGGTTTTAAGCGATGAGTCTAATAAATTATTTAGCGAGGGTTTAATTTCGTTTATCGACAATACGGCGAGCTTTACCTACCAAGGTCCGCTCAACGCCATTCGGAGGCAGCACAGTCACTGTGCATGAGATACCAATCAGTGATTTGATCAAGTGCTCTAGCGATGTGCCACCACGAATACCATCACCATGCCTCACATCTTCGCGTGTTTCGACCAGCACCTCTAACTGATCTAAGTGCATTTCACGCGTAAGCACCAATTGATAATGCGGCGCTAATGATGACTGCTGCAATAGTAATTCTTCGATTTGAGATGGAAATACATTCACGCCACGAATAATCATCATGTCATCCGTGCGTCCGAGTATTTTCCCCATCCGTCGCATACTGCGCGCCGTTGGCGGCAACAGCCAGGTTAAGTCGCGCGTGCGATAACGAATTACGGGCATTGCTTGTTTAGTCAACGAGGTAAATACCAACTCACCAGGCTGACCATCGGCAACCACCTCACCTGTGACGGGATTAATAATCTCGGGATAAAAATGATCTTCCCAAATCACCGGACCATCTTTGGTCTCGATACATTCATTCGCCACGCCCGGGCCCATTACTTCGGATAAGCCATAGATATCAACTGCATCAAGACCTGCGCGCTGCTCGATTTCAAGCCGCATAGATTCAGTCCAGGGTTCAGCACCAAAAATACCTATACGCAAAGAAGAAGCGGCAGGATCTAATCCTTGCCGTTCAAATTCTTCAATCAAGTTCAGCATATACGACGGCGTGACCATGATGATGTCAGGGCGGAAGTCATTAATAAGCTGCACTTGCTTTTCTGTCTGACCACCCGACATAGGAATCACTGTGCAACCTAACTTTTCCGCGCCATAGTGCGCGCCTAAGCCGCCGGTAAACAAACCATAGCCATACGCCACATGCACGATATCACCGGCGCGACCACCTGATGCACGGATCGAGCGCGCCACCAATGAGGCCCACGTATCAATATCTTCTTGCGTGTAACCCACCACTGTCGGTTTACCCGTCGTGCCAGACGAGGCGTGGATACGTACCACCTGTTCGCGTGGCACAGCAAACATACCAAACGGATAGTTGGCACGTAAATCAGCTTTGGTCGTAAACGGAAATTTTGAAAGATCAGATAAGGTCTTC
>JBIIQR010000321.1:0-2734 GCA_044341985.1 Burkholderiaceae bacterium | reverse complement strand
TTCACAAATTCAGCTCACTCAACAATCACTGTGGTAGATGACGGTGCGCATAACGTGAGACTAACCACCGCTGCAAAACGTGTCGTTAGCCTCGCTCCCCACATTACCGAATTACTCTACGCCGCTGGTGCCGGCCATACTGTGGTGGGCGTTTCTGCGTGGAGTGATTATCCAGCCGAGGCAAAAAAATTACCCATCGTCGCTGATGGCAATCGCTTGGACCTCGAGCGCATTATTGATTTACAACCTGATTTGGTCATTGCCTGGAAAAGCGGAAGCAATGCACGTCAGATTAAGCGCCTAAAAAAACTAGGTTTAATTATTTTTGAGAGCGAGCCACGCAGCTTTGATGATATTGCAGCGTCGATCGAGCGCTTTGCAAAATTAACAGGCAGTCGTGACGGTACTCATGCCACAAAAACGTTTCGTGAAAATCATGAACGATTGAAGCAGCGCTATGCCGGCAAAAAAACAATTCGTATTTTTTATCAGATCTGGCCATCTCCGTTGATGACGCTGAATGATAAGCACCTGGTTGCAGAAATTTTTCAGCTGTGCGGTGCAGTGAACATTTTTGGGAAATTAGGACCACTTACGCCCTCAGTCAGCGCTGAATCTGTAGCTAAAGCAAATCCGGATGCCATTCTGATGACTGATACCGAAAGCTCAGGCCTTGATCGCTGGCGTGCGCTACCTATGCTAAAAGCAAGTCAACGCGATAATTTATTCTCTATAGATGGCACGCTGGTTAATCGCGCGGGTCCACGAGTCATCGAAGGCGCAACACAGCTCTGCGAAAAAATCGAGATGGCTCGCGATCATCTGCACATTCGCTGAGCCTTTGATCCACCATCCAATGAAATTAATTAAAAAAATAATTACAGGAGTTTTGCGATGGATATTACTAACTCACCTGAGTTTCAAGCGAAGTTCAAAGGTACCTTGCCGGATTATCTTGGGTTTGAGGTCGTCGCTGCCAATGATCACGGACTAACAGCAAGTTTCGAGGTACAGCCTCACCATCTTGCGCCGAATGGTTATCTGCATGCAGCATCCATCGTCATGCTAGCTGACACCGCATGCGGTATGGGTTGCATGTTAAATCTTCCTGAAGGCGCACTCAGCTTTACAACGATAGAGCTAAAGAGTAATCATCTCGGTACGGCACGCGAAGGTCGAGTCGAGTGTCATGCGAAGCCAGTGCACAAAGGCAGAACGACACAAGTCTGGGATGCTACTGTTATTGCAAATGGTAAAACGCTGGCGCTGTTTCGATGTACACAGATGGTGCTGTGGCCCTCACCGGCAAGCCAAACCTAGCAACACGTTCATCAATGCATTTGCCAGCTTTCACCCTCACGTCGAAAGCTGCAGCCAAATACTTGACTCAAGCGCTCTGCCTCAAGCACCTCTTCAACCGGCCCTAGCCAATGCTGTTGATCGCCCAGTAGTAACACGTGCGTAGCAAATCGGGTTGCTTGATTGATGTCATGGCAGCTAGCTATTACCGCATGCTGATGTGATAAATCACGTAATAAACGCATGGTTTTTAATTGATAGGCCACATCTTGATGCGCTGTGGGTTCGTCTAACAACATCAGATCAGGCGACTGCACTATCAATGCAGCTAAGGCGACACGTTGTCGCTCTCCACCCGATAACTGGGTAACGTCTGAATTAATTTTTTCTTCCAGATTCACACACTGCAAAGCCTGACGAACTGCGGCAGTATCAGCTGCTGTATCCCACTGCGCACCCGATCGATGCGGCGTCCGTGCAATCGCAACGACGTTAAATACCGACTCATGAAAAACATCGGAATACGATTGCAGCATTAATCCACGCAGTCGCGAGAGCGTGAGCGCATCTAATTCAACTATATTTTTTTCACTAAATAAGACAGATCCTTGCGCCGGCGAGGTTGCACCCGCCAGAGTATGCAGCAAGCTTGTTTTGCCAGCACCATTTTTACCCAATACGCACCAGAACTCACCACGCTTAACTTGCCAATTAAGACCCGTGACTAAGCTTCGCTGACCTGCGCTAATACATAGCTGTTGAGTGGTCAGCATTAGCGGCTCCGCGTTAGTAAAAATAAAAACACGGGCACACCCACTAACGAGGTAATCACACCTACGGGTAACTGCACTGGAGCGACAATGCTGCGCGCAACAAGATCAGCCAAACATAATGCAGCACCACCCACTAACGCAGAAGAGGGAAGCAGCACTCGTTGATCATTACCGATCAACAGACGCATAGCGTGCGGAACCACCAAACCAACAAATCCTATGCTACCTGCCACCGAGACAGCGGCGGCCGTCGTGATGGCAGCAACTAGCAAAGTCATGATGCGTAATTGACGTGTAGATACGCCGACTAGAAATGCGGTTAGCTCACCATGCGCAAGAACATTTAGTGCGGATGCATTACGTAGTGACCAAATCACCGCAAGCGTCAGCGTCAACCACACTGGCCATAGCAACTCGCTGGCATCGAGATCGCCCATCAACCAAAATAAAACACCTCGCAAGTGGGTGTCATCGGAGAGGCTTAATAGTAAGGTGATCAATGCGCCTGATCCGGCAGCAATCATCACGCCAGTAAGAATTAAACGCACACCAGGATGAGCATCGCTGAGTCGCTGACGACGAGAGATCAATTCAGGACTCGCCAAGCCAAACAATAAAGCGGTAGCTAACAGGGCACCCGCTAATGATCCTACATGCAGACC
>JBIIQR010000320.1:0-2737 GCA_044341985.1 Burkholderiaceae bacterium | reverse complement strand
TTGGTCATTCTGACGTGCCGCCAGCGACTAGCTTACTGATCGTATCGGCTTTTTTCGCAGTGTTGGCGGGGATTGCAGTGCGGCTGCTCAAGCGCGGTTATAAGTTGCGGCATTGATGCTTATTTAACGCTGCATCATTTAGTTTTCCAATTTTTATAAAGGTACATCATGTTGCCTACACCTGAACGAATTAAAGACTATATTTCCAATGGGCTTGAGTGCACGCATGTAGAGGTCGATGGTGATGGTCAGCACTTCACTGCACTCATCGTATCGCCCGCATTTACCGGCAAGCGATTGATTCAGCGTCATCAATTAGTTTATGCGGCTCTGGGTGATCGTATGCGCGAAGAGATACACGCGCTATCAATGAAAACTCTTACACCGGAAGAGCATCAGTCGTAATGGACAAACTTCTTATTAACGGAGGTAAACGTCTTTCGGGCGAGATTACCGTTTCTGGCGCAAAGAATGCGGCACTGCCTATTTTATGTGCGGGTTTGCTCACGGCGGATACGCTGGCTTTATCGAATGTGCCCAAGCTACAAGACGTAGCCACTATGCAGAAATTGCTAGTGCAAATGGGATTATCAGTTCAGGCAAAAGAGGGCGTGACTGAGTTGTGCGGTCGCGATGTCAATCGTCTCGAGGCGCCGTATGAGATGGTTAAGACGATGCGTGCATCGATTCTGGTGTTGGGCCCATTGTTAGCACGTTTTGGCGAAGCCAAGGTTTCTTTGCCCGGCGGTTGCGCGATTGGTTCACGCCCTGTCGATCAGCACATTAAGGGCTTGCAGGCGATGGGTGCCGAAATACGCATTGAAGCTGGTTATATTCATGCGCGTGCAAAAAAGCTCAAAGGTACGCGCATAGTCACGGACATGATCACCGTTACCGGCACTGAAAATTTGCTGATGGCAGCTACACTTGCTGAAGGTGAGACCGTACTTGAAAATGCGGCTCGTGAACCTGAGGTGACTGATTTAGCTAATTTGTTGGTCGCTATGGGTGCGCGCATCGAAGGCATAGGAACGGATTGTTTACGTGTGATGGGCGTCCCAGCGTTGCATGGCGCGTCGCATGCTGTGATTGCAGACCGTATTGAAACGGGTACTTTTTTGTGTGCGGTGGCCGCGGCCGGTGGTGATGTAATGCTCAGGCATACGCGTGCCGATTTACTGGATGCGGTCGTTGATAAATTGCACGAGGCGGGTGTCGTCATGACGAATGGCGACGATTGGATTCGTGTTCAAATGTCGAGTCGTCCCAAGGCCGTTAATTTTCGCACCACGGAATACCCCGGATTTCCCACCGATATGCAAGCCCAGGTCATGGCGTTGAATTGTGTCGCCGAGGGTACAAGTCGCGTCACCGAGACTATTTTCGAAAACCGTTACATGCATGTTCAGGAACTCAACCGTCTGGGCGCATTAATTGATATCGATGGACATACGGCCATCATCAACGGTGTGCCCAGATTGGTTGGAGCGCCGGTGATGGCGACCGATTTACGAGCTTCTGCTTCATTGGTTATCGCCGGTCTCGCCGCCGAAGGACAGACACTGGTCGATCGCATTTATCATCTGGATCGTGGTTACGATAGGATGGAAGCCAAGTTATCAGCCGTAGGTGCAGACATACAGAGAATCAAATGACGGATCAGACCATTACCCTTGCCCTATCTAAGGGGCGCATCTTTGAAGAGACTATGCCTTTGCTGAAAGCAGCCGGCATTGAGGTGACTGAAGATCCTGAAAAATCTCGCAAATTAATTTTGCCAACCAGCGATCCGCAGATACGCGTGGTGATCGTGCGCGCCTCAGATGTGCCTACCTATGTGCAATACGGCGCGGCTGATTTTGGTGTTGCTGGTAAAGACGTGCTGCTCGAGCATGGTGGCGAAGGCTTGTATCAACCGATTGATTTACATATCGCTAAATGCCGAATGTCAGTGGCAGTGCATGCTGGTTTTGATTATGCTAATGCCGTGCGTCAGGGTGCGCGCTTGCGAGTAGCGACTAAATACGTTCAAGTCGCACGTGAACATTTCGCCGAAAAAGGTGTGCACGTTGATTTGATCAAGCTGTATGGTTCGATGGAGTTAGGTCCATTAGTCGGTTTGTCTGATGCGATTGTTGATTTAGTGTCGACAGGCAGTACCTTACGTGCCAATAACTTGGTTGAGGTTGAGCACATCATGGATATCTCCGCACGTTTAGTTGTTAACCGAGCCGCATTAAAACTCAAACGAGAAAAACTCCAATCGATCATTGATGCGTTTGATCGTGCATCAGGTAGCGAAAAATAATTTATGTCCGTCGTTATACGTCAACTCGATTCTACTGAACGCGATTTTCACCAGAAGCTCATGGCTGTGCTGGCCTTTGAGGCATCGGAAGATGAGGCGATTGATCGCGTCGCTGCCGACATCATTGCCGAAGTTCGGCAACGGGGTGATGCCGCTTTACTTGATTACACCAATAAATTTGATCGGCTCAACGCATCAAGCATTCAAGCACTCGAAATCCCGCGCGCTGAAAGACAAGCAGCCTTAGCTGGGTTGTCTGAAGCACGCCGCCACGCGTTGCAGCAGGCGGCAGATCGAGTGCGTGCCTATCATGAGCGGCAAAAAAAAGAATGCGGCTCGGATGGATTTCTTTTCACCGAAGCCGATGGCACGGTGTTGGGTCAAAAAGTAACTGCGCTTGATAAGGTCGGTATTTATGTCCCTGGCGGT
>JBIIQR010000319.1:0-2743 GCA_044341985.1 Burkholderiaceae bacterium | reverse complement strand
TCATTTCTGCACCTGCGCGCATAAGTTGCGCTGCATGAGTCATTGCTTGTTCAGGTGTGCTGTATGAGGCGAAAGGTAGGTCGGCTATAACCATTGCAAAATGTGCACCGCGAGCGACGCAGGCGGTATGGTAAGTCATCTCATCCATTGTGACGGGCAAGGTCGAAGCGTGACCTTGTATGACCATGCCGAGTGAATCACCAACCAAAATGATATCGACACCGCAATCATCGACCAGGCCAGCAAAGCTTGCGTCATAACTGGTGAGCATGACGATTTTTTCATTGTTCTCGCGCATTTGCGACAGTGACAAAAGAGTCGATTTCTTGCGCGTTGTCTTTGTGCCTGGATCCCTGGACGTAGACATAACAACTAATCTCCGCGACTGAAAAATTCCCGCTTACCGCGCATTCCAGTGATGCGTTTCATTAGTAAATCAAAGTCTTCACTACGCTCAATAGGATTGAGATTTTCTGCATTGACCATCAGCAGGGGTGTACTTTCATATTGATGAAAGAAGCGACTATAACTTTCGCAGATGCGTTCGAGGTAATTATCCGAAATATTTGCTTCACTCTGAATGCCGCGTCGCTTGATGCGCTCAGCTAGTGTGGCCGGGTTAGCTTGCAGGTAAATAACTAAATCCGGTCGTGGAGTTGTCTGGCTAAAGTGATCGTACATTTGGTGATACAAATTCAATTCATCATCAGCCAAAGTGAGCGCAGCGAAAATAGGATCTTTGTCGATTAAAAAATCCGCAATCACGGGTACTGAAAAAAGATCGGTTTGTGCAAGATCGCGCAGTTGATTCATGCGCTGGAATAGAAAAAAAATCTGGGTAGGTAGTGCATAGCGCGCGGAGTCTTTATAGAAGCGTTGCAGGAAAGGATTTTCCTGGGGTTGCTCTAGCAATGCTTGCGCTCCCGTCTCAGCCGCAATGCGCCGCGCCAGGCTGGTTTTGCCTACGCCTATGGGGCCTTCGACCACAATAAATCGGTATTTGTCGAGATTCATGGCACTAGATGATACGTGATTGTGATGCGAGATCAAAACCTAAACAACGATAAGACAGGGGGTGGCTAAGGTATCTTTGACTAGTTTTTGGGCATGGGGTGGATTACTTGATCGCTGAGCCCTTGTACGTAGCGGCTGGCTAGTCCTTGCCCTGGAATGAAAGCCTCGGCATCGAGTTCTAGTAAAGGCAATAGAACGAAGGCGCGAGTCGTCATTCGAGGATGTGGCACGACTAATTTATCGGTAGAAATTTTTAATTCGCCGAACAAGAGTAGATCTAAATCGAGTGTTCGGGGAGCGTTTCGAAAAGGTCTTTCACGCCCGAAAGATAGCTCAATTTTTTGCAACTCAGCTAGTAGAGAATCAGCACTTAATTGGGTCTCCACTCTGGCGACTGCGTTAACAAAGTCGTCACCACTAGCATCGATAGGCGCGCTTCTGAACAATGATGAATGACTATGCAGTTGGGTCTGCGGCAGATGATGTAATGCGGCGAGCGCTGAATTCACATTGTGTAAAGCATCCCCCAGATTTGACCCTACACCGACGTAGGATGTAACGGTTTCCATCAGCTACTTTCAGCTTTTGGTTTGGCGCGATTACGGCCACTACGGCGTCGACGTTTTGTTATCGGCGAATCGGAATTTTCCATCGGCTTTTGATTCAGAAGTGATTCTCTACCGCCGCCATCGGCTTCCATGAAATTAGTCCACCACTGACCAATTTCGTCATCTATCTCACCCGAGGCGCAGCGCAAAAGTAGAAAATCGTAGCCTGCGCGCATGCGTGGATGCTCTAACAATTTATAAGGAGATTTTCCAACGCGACGCTCGAAGCGTGGCTGCATGGCCCAGATGTCGCGCATATCCGTGGCAATGCGTCGTTGCAGGGCAAGTTTCTCAGTCTGGCCATCGAGTACATCATCGGCGGCGAGATGCAGCGCGGGGATTGGATACTCACCGGCGGCACGATAGGCTTCCCATTTCTCTAGTACTTGGTGCCAAAGAAGAGAAGCAAACAAAAAGCCAGGTGATACGGATTTACCTTGTCGAATCCGCTCATCCGTATTCGCCAGTGCAAGCGTGACGAATTTTTCACCTAAAGGCTGTTCTAGTACGACATCTAGCAACGGCAACAAACCGTGATGTAAGCCTTCTTTGCGTAGGCGTTGCAAGCAAGCCATGGCATGGCCACTCATTAACAGCTTGAGCATTTCATCAAACACGCGTGCGACGGGAACGTTATTAATCAGCGGAGCCATCACGGCCATAGGCTGGCGTGTATCGGGTGCGATTTTAAATTCGAGTTTGGCTGCGAAACGAACGACCCGTAATAAGCGGACAGGATCTTCGCGATAGCGAGCTTCAGCGACGCCGATAATGCGCATTGTATGGTTGCGTATATCTTTCATTCCACCGTGATAATCAAGCACCAATTGCTCGGCGGGGTCGTAATACATGGCGTTGATGGTGAAGTCTCGTCTAGCGGCATCTTCATGTTGTTCGCCAAAGGTGTTATCGCGCAGTACTCGACCGTGGGCATCCTTCTGTGCCTCGTCGGTGGAATTGCCTCGGAAAGTGGTGACCTCAATGAGATCTTGACCAAACATCACGTGCACAATTTGAAAGCGGCGCCCGATAATGAAAGCGCGTCGAAATAGTCGTCGGATTTCTTCCGGTGTCGCATCGGTGGCCACATCAAAATCTTTAGGCTTCAAGCCCAGTACTAA
>JBIIQR010000318.1:0-2761 GCA_044341985.1 Burkholderiaceae bacterium | reverse complement strand
CAGCAACGGGATAACCATTGCCCATGGCTTTAGCGTAACTGGTGAGATCGGCATAAATACCGTACAGCTCTTGCGCTCCACCCTTGGCGACGCGAAAACCAGTTTTTACTTCGTCAATAATCAGCATCGTGCCGTACTCAGTACACAAATCGCGCAAGCGTTGTAACCACGCTTGCGTGGCCGAGATACTGCCGGCATTACCTATGATGGGTTCTAACACGACACACGCAATTTTCTCACCGCGATTGGCAAACAGCGCCTCAAGCATCTCGGTATCGTTAAGCACAATCAGATCAACTAAATTACGCGCAGTAGCAGGAATACCGCCACCAAAAGGAATCACCGACGGTGGAATACTGCCGTTAGGATCCCAATGCTCGATATCGGATTTCCACATCATCTCGTCATACAAACCGTGAAAGCCACCTTCAACAATCACGACCCGATCGCGTTTGGTGTAACCACGCGCTGTGCGCACAGCACCCATCACAGCCTCGGTACCCGAATTTGCGAATCGCATCTTCTCTACATTGGGGCACATGGCTTTGATTTGTTTAACAACTTCGGTATCCAACTCAGTCGCAAAACCCGACAAGGTGCCGCGTTGTGTAATTTGATCAATCACCGCCTGATCAACGCGCTCATCGCGATAACCCAAAATGATAGGGCCGTAACCCAAACGAAAATCAACATAACGCTTGCCATCGCAATCGGTTAACCAGCAGCCTTTGGATGACTCAACGAATACCGTACGATCATCACCCCAATAGCGATAGTTTTCAGCCACGCCTTGAGGCATATGCTGATGGGCTTCGGCCATCAGTTGGGATTGACGTGTCACTGGCTTGTGGGTTGGATCCATAACGCTCATGTTTATGTCATTGCGGTCGTTGGCTCGCCGTGGGGTGGTCGCAACAACATACCCACTCTATCTTCTAATAATTTAACCACATGCAGCTCAGCAGCGGATTCACCGTAAGTTTGCGCAGCTTGTTGAAATAGCGATTCTACAAATTTTCCCATGGTGAGCTCATAGCCCTGACTGCGCGCAATATCATTTATCAGACCCAGATCTTTGCAGCACAAGGCTAACGAAAAACTCGGATCGTAATTGCCTGCAAAAATAGATGGCACATCATGTTCTGCCACCCAGCTATTTCCTGCGCTCGACTTAATCGCTTCCCAAACTATCGGTAAAGGCACACCTGCTTTAGCGCCGAGCATGAGTCCTTCACCAATCGCCGCTGCACTCACAAACCATAATAAATTAGTCAGCAGCTTAATAGTGGCGCCATTTCCCGGTGCGCCCACATGGAAAATTTTTGTACCTAAGACATCGAACAACGGGCGGTGTTTTTCAAACACGGCGATATCACCACCGACAAAAATCGACAGTCGACCTTCGGCCGCCGCATCAATCGCATTCGTCACTGGTGCTTCAAGAAAATCAATGCCGCGTTGTTGGCAGGTATCGACTAACTCCTTCACCAAATCAACCGCACTGGTGGTGGTATCGATAATGGTGCTACCTGGACGCATTGCCGCAATCAAACCACCCTCACCTAGCATAACGTCTCTGACTTGCGGCGGGCCGGGTAAAGACGTGAGCACGACATCCGCCTGCCTCGCGCCTTCAGCCAAACTTGCGGCGGTCTTCGCACCGAGTTTGACTAGATTCGCAGTTTTTTCAATGGCTCGGTCAAACACGGTTACGTCGTAACCAGCTTTCACTAAATTGGCGGCCATGGGATTACCCATGTTGCCGACCCCAACAAAAAACAGGCGCGGTTTTAACGCTGCATTATTAGTCGGAACATTCATTGATAGCTCAGGCCTTACGGAAGGAAAGGAAATGACTGTACTGACCCACATCGCCATCGTGATGGAAACCATAGGTGCCCAGCAATTCACGTGCTTGGCCCCAGCTGTACGTACGGTAATTAATTGTTTGCGCCATCACCACTTCCGCATTATCGGCGAGGTAGTAGTGTTTGATAAAACCATGCTCAGCTGGTTCGATTTTTTGCGAATACATCATGCCATTCGAAACAGGCTTTTCATAATCATGATGCGGACCTTGAATTCCCAGCAGTAGCTTGCCACCCGAGTTAACATGATCCGCCAGACGTGCCAGACCGCGATGATTGTCTTCCTCATCATAGAGATGGCTCACCAATAAAGGCTCATTGTCACCATCGATCACAAAATACCAAACGCCGCCATAAGAGAATGCGAGGTCGTAGGTTTTTCTCAGATCAAATTGCGTAATGTTTTGCAGAGAAAGCGAAATATTTGGAAATTTTTGCAGGCGATCTGAGGCAATGGATAGCATAGACTGAGTTAAATCCACGCCCATGATTTCCGTGCTTGGGTGGTGCTGTCCAAGCTCTTCAAGTATTAAGCCCGTTCCACACCCCACCTCAAGTACGCTGCCAAAGCTGTTATCTCTGACGATATTTTCAACAATTTTTTTATAATCGTAATAACCCGACGTCATGATCAAATCATAGTACGCGGACATGTTGGTGTAATCACCCATTGATTTTTCAACTCCCCCTGTAATAACAATCACCTGACAATCAACACGAAAAAAAACCAGCCACTACCATGCGGCTGGTGCTAGTTTTCTGTGCAGCTACTCCTCAGGAAAACTGTAATCGTCACTTTATTGTTTTGACTCGTTTGACCGCAGCTTATTGAAATCCAACTTAGCGATACCCACTAAAGGTTTCAACAATGGGGATGAGTTTGGGTGGATTTT
>JBIIQR010000317.1:0-2773 GCA_044341985.1 Burkholderiaceae bacterium | reverse complement strand
AGGTAATTTTGTGATTGCACGGCCCGTCGGCATCATTGATGGGGTTGACCACGAACTGACTGGCCTGGCGCGCAAAATCGCCTATGAAGCCATTCATCCTATTCTGAATGCGGGTGGGCTAGTACTGCTCTCGCCGCTGGGTTTTTCTCCCACGGGTGAAGTGTTCAATCTCGCTATGGAAGATGTCGCGGTGGCAGCGGCGACAGCACTACGCGCTGACAAATTGATTTTTATTACCGAGATACCGGTGATTACGGATGCGGCTGGCACTGAGATACGCGAAGTATCAACACATCAGGCTGGTGCAGTGTTGGAATCCGGTTCGCTCAATGCTGATGCTGCCTATTATTTTGAGGCCGCTACTCGCGCCGCAAATCTGGGCGTACCCCGAGCTCACCTCGTTCCTTACACCGTGGATGGTTCTGTGCTGTTAGAAGTCTTTACGCACGATGGCGTGGGTACCATGATCTCTTCAGAAAATCTGGAGAGTCTGCGCGAAGCGACGATTGAAGATGTAGCGAGTATTTTGCATCTGATTGAGCCTCTCGAAATGGATGGAACGCTGGTAAAGCGCGGTCGTGAGTTGATAGAGCGTGAAGTCGATTATTTTTCAGTCATTGAACACGACGGCGTAATTTTTGGCTGCGCTGCGCTGTATCCTTTTCCTGCTGAAAAAATGGCTGAAATGGCTTGCCTGACGGTGAGTCCCGATTCTCAGGCACAAGGCGATGGCGAGCGTTTATTAAAGCATTTAGAAACGCGCGCGCGCGCCGCTGGTTTTAAACATTTATTTGTACTGACGACGCGTGCCGCGCACTGGTTTTTAAAGCGTGGTTTTGTTATGGCCAGTATTGATGATCTGCCTAAAGACAGACAAAACATGTATAACTGGCAGCGCAAATCGATGGTGTTGATTAAGAAGTTATAGGCACTATCGAATCAAAAAGATTCGCTAATAAATTTATTGCCCGGAGATTTCAATGACACGCATGGTCCACTGTATCAAATTAGAAAAAGAAGCCGAAGGTCTGGATTTCCCACCCTATCCCGGCGAGATGGGTAAAAAAATCTGGGAGAGCGTCTCCAAAGAAGCCTGGGCCGCTTGGTTGAAACACCAGACGATGCTGGTGAATGAAAATCGCTTGAATCTGGCCGATGCACGCGCTCGCAAATACTTAGCAACGCAAATGGATAAACACTTTTTTGGCGATGGTGCCGATGAGGCGCAAGGGTATGTACCGCCAGCTGAGTAATTAGCATGTGACTGATTCGATTAAGGTCGGAGAGCTAAAAAATACAAAAGCCCAGCTTTATGCTGGGCTTTTTTAATTCTCACCTTACTCAATTAGGCATCGGCAAGTTCACTACGCGGATGAACCCTACGCTCTATCTCAGCTCGTGTAGGTAGCGTCTTCAGATCATAGTCACGCCATCGCAAGCGATTGACGCTCATCTCTAGTGGAACCAAAAACCTTCACGTAGAACTTCGCCAAGATGAACTGGACGCATACGATTAACAAGACGACTCAAACTTACTCTTTAGTAATAAGTCATTTATAAGTCAGTGATATTAAAAATTAAGTTCGATCCAAAGCTTCCAGTAATAAAAAAGGTTTAACTCAACATTGGGTGGTCGAAGTCGATAACAATAGAACTTCCCACAATCGTGACGGCATCGTTGGAAAATTTGTTACCCGAATAGGAAATGATCTGGTTGTTGTTGTAAAGCTCGTCGTTTCCCAATTCAAAACCAGTCACCGTATATTTACCACTGTAGGGGCTAGTTTCAAATAGCTTGATAGTGTCCTTGATACCATTGGATGCTTTTAGTGCTACTTGGGGTCTATATCCAGCTGGCAGGTTAGCAATAGCAGTGTTGGACCCATCAAATAAAACAGAAATATTCGATGCTCCACTAACTTTAGTAAGGTCAAGTGTTCCAAAATATGAATCGTTAAGCATGACTTCCGCTGTTTGCGATTGTAAAGAAATCGTACCCGCGGTAAATGAGGATATTTCTCCTAGTGAAGAAAACGTGGTCGAATTCAAAACAAAGCTATCGATTAAAGAAAGATCAATCTTACTTGTCGCTGTTAGATTGATTCTTCCTACATCAACTCTCTCGGCATAAATCACTGCACTTTGCCCACTAACGGACACCGTGCTGTAAGTACCGCTAGTTGGGGCGAAATCATTTCCCTCGCTAGATACCGTACCGGCCATCTTGCTGACCACTTGAGAATCAGCAATCAGTAATGCGGCGAGGCCTTTAGTCGCTGAAAGTGATATTGCACCTACTGGCTGATCATGGATCAATGCGACGGTACCCAGATCAATATTTGTCCCGTTAGCGTCGTCTGATTTGTAGAAATAGCGTGCGAGGTCTTCTGCGTCGGGACTCAGCGTGTAGGTCGAGTCTTCGGAACTAGTAAAAAATGATGAGATCCCATCAGCAATCGATTGTGACAGTGACCCATTAACGCTGCCACCAACTCCAACCACCATCTGAGTACTTGTCTGACTGCCAGTAGCTTTGAGCGTGACTCCGGCGATGTTAGCGTCAATATTGTTTATGCCACCACTGCTTGTAAACGTAATACGGCTGAGCGTTGGGGCATTTTTTAGAGCGACTAAGGCACCACCGGCCGTGCCACCCGTCACATTGACGGAGCCCAGATAAGAATCTTTGGCCTGAAAGTAAGATGATCCTGTTACAGATGAAATAGTCGATGCCGCACCTGAAAATGCACTTAAGGTCACATCCCCTAAATCA
>JBIIQR010000316.1:0-2779 GCA_044341985.1 Burkholderiaceae bacterium | reverse complement strand
CATGACTTCTTTGTATTCGTTAACAATCTTATCTTGCTCAAGACCCGTTAAACGTTGCAGACGCATCTGCAAAATTTCCTGCGCCTGATCATCCGACAGTTTGTACATGCCATCGGATTGCAAACCGTAATGACGCGGCAAATTTTCAGGGCGGAAGGATTCAATGCCACCGGCGTTTTCTGCTCCTGTACGCGCGAGCATTTCACGCACCACTGATGAATCCCATGAACGCGCCATCAGCTCAGATTTAGCTACTGGCGGAGTCGGAGCAGCTTTGATCAATGCGATGAATTCATCAATGTTCGCCAGCGCTACAGCCAGACCTTCCAATACATGACCACGGTCACGCGCTTTGCGTAATTCAAATACCGTACGACGCGTGACGACTTCACGTCTATGTGACAAGAAGCATTCCAGCATCTGCTTCAGGTTCAAGAGCTTAGGCTGCCCATCAACCAACGCCACCATGTTCATACCAAAGGTGTCTTGCAGTTGCGTCTGCTTGTACAAATTGTTTAAAACAACTTCAGCAACTTCACCACGTTTTAACTCGATAACAACACGCATGCCTGATTTATCAGACTCATCGCGGATATCAGAGATGCCATCTAATTTTTTATCGCGAACAATCTCAGCGATACGCTCCAGCAAAGATTTTTTATTGACCTGATAGGGCAATTCATCAACGATGATTGAGGAGCGGTTGTCACGTAATTCTTCGAAATGCGTACGCGCGCGCATCACCACGCGACCGCGGCCAGTGCGATAACCATCGCGCACACCTGACACGCCGTAGATGATTCCCGCTGTAGGGAAATCAGGCGCAGGAATAATTTCTATCAGTTCATCGACGGTGCACTGGGGCGTTTGCAATACATGCAAAGCGCCATTGATGACTTCAGTAATGTTGTGTGGCGGAATATTCGTTGCCATACCCACGGCAATACCCGACGAACCGTTGATTAACAGATTCGGTATGCGAGTAGGTAATACGGACGGCTCTTTTTCTTTGCCATCGTAGTTAGGTACAAAATTAACGGTATCTTTGTCGATATCGGCTAGTAACTCGCTGGCGATTTTGTCCAGACGACACTCGGTGTAACGCATCGCAGCAGCGTTATCGCCATCAATCGATCCGAAATTTCCCTGCCCATCAACCAAGGTGTAGCGCAAAGAAAAATCCTGCGCCATACGCACTAGCGTGTCGTAAATCGCCTGATCGCCATGTGGGTGATATTTACCCATGACCTCACCAACAACACGCGCACATTTGACGTAAGGGCGGTTCCATACGTTGTTAGTTTCATGCATCGCAAACAACACGCGGCGATGTACTGGCTTGAGTCCATCCCTCACATCAGGTAGTGCTCGACCTACGATCACGCTCATGGCGTAATCGAGATAACTCTTGCGCATCTCTTCTTCAAGTGAAATAGGGATGGTCTCTTTGGCGAACTGATCCATTGGCAGGCTGATAATTTAAGAAATTTGAACGGACTATTTCATGAAAACACAAGGAAAATCGTATGGTTTCACTAGCGATATTGAGCAGTCTCAACTGCTCTTTTTAGAACATGAAATTTTACCACGCGGACCCCTCTTAAAGAAGTCTCATCACAACTAAAACTAACCCATACAGCCGTTGGATTACGAACCCCCTATCCACCCTTTGATTATCACCAAAACACTCCTGCTAACGACTGTCAGACTAGTCGAATCGCAATTTCGCTCAGCACGCTTAGAGCAAGGAGACACACCCATGGGCCAGCGTTCAAATATCTTTCTGATACTGATTTCATTCACTTTAGCGAGCGCATATGCAAACGATGCAATCAATTCCCCACCCGATAACAGCAACAGCACAGCTTATTTGACCGACTCAGCTGGAAACGCAGTTAGAGGTGGCACAGGCGAATGTTGGCGCATAGGTATCTGGATTCCCGCGTTGGCAAACCTAGTCGGCTGCGATGGAGTCATGGCCAAGGCGTTGCCGATTACCTCACCTTCAGAGGCCCCTGAAGAATTGACGACATTGCCAGCAGAGCCCGGGGTGTTTCCAGAGCCAGCGATAGCCTCAACAAGTACACAAGAGCCCTTTGAAAAAATTAGCTTTGAAACAGAAACGCTCTTTGATTTTGATAAAACCACCCTCAAAAATGAGGGAAAGCAAAGACTGGATTGGCTTGCCTCTCGCTTAATGGACGGCGTTGTTCAGGTCGTGGTAGCTTCAGGCCATACGGACTCTTTGGGTGCTCAGGCGTATAACCAACAACTGTCTGAAAGGCGTGCACGAGCCGTAGCTGACTATCTGAGCAACAAAGGGATACCCAATGAAAAAATCTTTACTGAAGGACGTGGCGGCTCTCAACCCATAGCGAGCAATTCAAACGAGATAGGACGCGCCATGAATCGACGCGTAGAGATCGAAGTTGTGACTGCCAGAGCGAGGGAATGATTTTCTTAATGCCGGACAAAGCTAGGCAAAAACTGACTGAAACTCACCAAATTAGAGGAATAAAACTGGACTAGTGCAATCTGATGGATAGCCGAATAACAATTCCGCAAGCGCTTTGTTGTTTCTTTTGTCAGTGTCAATAACTCACTAAATCGGCAGACTTCTTGGGCTAATGCTAATAAATAGCAGTAAAATAAAGACCTAGTTCGGGAAATGGGCCAGCATTCTCCACTTTTAGCTGCCCCCCGACGAATACAGCTCAACTAACACGGGAACCAAAATGAAACGCACCTTGCGCAATTTAGCCATCCTTCTAGCGCTTTC
>JBIIQR010000315.1:0-2780 GCA_044341985.1 Burkholderiaceae bacterium | reverse complement strand
CCGGGAACTTGATTCCCCTAAAGGGTCGTTCGAGACCAGGACGTTGATAGGCTGGGTGTGGAAGCGCAGTAATGCGTTAAGCTAACCAGTACTAATTGCCCGTGCGGCTTGTCCCTATAACATTGACAGTTATAGACAAGTGTTTAAGCGTATGCGAATGATTGAGCATCACGCCCGCCAAAATTAAGCAGTAAATACTACTTCTTCCAGATTGAGTTTTTTGTGTTCGCCAGTAGTAGCGGCGTTACAGATGACTTTACAAGTTATGCCTGATGACAATAGCGAGTTGGTACCACCCCTTCCCATCCCGAACAGGACCGTGAAACGACTTAGCGCCGATGATAGTGCTGCAACCAGTGTGAAAGTAGGTCATCGTCAGGCTAATATTTTTGAAAGCCCCCGCTTGGTATCAAGTGGGGGTTTTTCTTTTGGCGCTACACTATCTGAATCAATGATGGTCTTGCTAGAAGTTGCTGAGCCAATCGCGGCCAGTAGCTAGCAAAGATCGGATGTGACACTTCAATAAAATCGCATTATCTCAACGAGGGTCTAGCAAGAAATTGCTCCGCTAGCCTCGACCAGTAACTCGCGCCGATCGGAAGTAGCTCGTCATTAAAATCGTAGCTAGGATTGTGCAAGTTACATGGGCCTAATCCGTGGCCAGCCGTTCTGTGGTCTCCATCGCCATTGCCAATGAATACATAGCATCCAGGTTTTTCTTGAAGCATGAACGCGAAATCTTCCGAACCCATAGTCGGCTCAAGTTTTTTCAGTACGCCACTAGCACCAACAATATCTTCCATTACTTCAAGAGCAAAGTTGGTTTCCAACTCATGATTTATCAATGGGGGATAGTTACGTTTAAAGGAAAATTCGACGCTCGCGCCAAAGGCTGTCGCTGTGTGTTGAGCGATTTCCGCCATGCGCGTTTCGATGAGTGCAAGAGTCTCTAAGGTAAAAGTGCGCACAGTTCCAATCATTGATGCTGAATCAGGAACAATATTTGTAGCGCTACCTGAGTGAATTTGTGTGATTGAAAGAACACCCGCATCCAGCGGGTTCTTGTTGCGCGATACGATCGTTTGCCAGCTCTGAGCAATTTGAACGGCAACCATCACAGGATCAATACTAAGATGAGGTTGAGCAGCGTGAGAGCCTTTACCTTTAATTGTCAGTTCGAACTCATTCGATGAAGCCATCATGGGCCCTGGAATCACGCCCATAGTTCCAGACGGAGAACCTGGCCAGTTATGCATACCAAACACGGCTTCCATTGGACATTGTTCAAAAAGACCATCATCCATCATTCGCTTAGCACCAGCCGCGCCCTCTTCGGCCGGTTGAAAAATTACATAAACAGTGCCATCAAAGTTTTTATGTTTTGCTAAATAATATGCTGCACCGAGTAACATCGTCGTGTGGCCATCGTGTCCGCAGGCGTGCATTTTTCCTGGATTGATAGACTTATGTGCAAAATCATTTAATTCTTGTAAGGGAAGTGCATCCATATCCGCTCGTAGCCCAACTGAACGTTTGCTGCTGCCATTTGAGATAATGCCAACGACGCCCGTACCTCCAAGTCCTCGAATAATGGGAATACCCCACTCAGTTAATTTCTCAGCGACCAAATCAGCTGTTTTAAATTCTTCATAAGACAACTCAGGATTTGCATGTATAGCGCGGCGTATAAGTTTTAACTCATTCTGGAATTGCAGAATTGGATCAATCAGTTTCATTTTGTAAGTCTCCTAGAAGCAAGGTGCTAATAAAAACATCGCCGGTAAATAACAAGCAAATAATTAAGCGCGTGTGTAATATTAACCGCAGTGTGCAGTTAGCTACAAAATTGCCAATCAAACAAAAATATCTCAAGTGGAGAACAGAATGAGCACTCGTGTAGTTAGAGCCGCATGCCCACATGACTGCCCCGATACGTGTGCCATGTTAGTAACAGTGACTGACGGCGTGGCAACGGAAATACGCGGTGATCCACACCATCCCAACACGGGCGGCACATTGTGTACCAAAGTATCGCGATACCTTGAGCGTACCTATCATGAAGAGAGGTTGTTATATCCACTGAAGCGTATTGGTAAAAAAGGCGAAGGCCGCTTTGAGCAAATCAGTTGGGAAGAGGCGTTAACAACGATAACTGTACGCCTGAAAGAAATCTCTGCAAAAGATTCGCGAGCCGTACTGCCTTACAGCTATGCAGGGACTATGGGGGTAGTCCAAGGCGAATCCATGGCTATGAGATTTTTCAACAAGCTAGGTGCTTCTAAATTAGATCGTACGATTTGCTCTTCAGCCGGTGGTGTAGGAATTAAATACACCCTGGGCGCAAAGATGGGGATGGATACGGAGCAGTATGAAAACTCAAAAGTTATTATTATTTGGGGCGGTAATTCAGTCGGTTCAAATTTGCATTTTTGGACACGTGCTCAAGAGGCAAAGCGACAAGGTGCAATTCTTGTAGCTATTGATCCATATCGCTCACTCACAGCAGAAAAATGCCAGCACCATATTCCAGTATTACCGGGTACCGATGCCGCACTGGCTTTAGGGATGATGCACATACTCATACGAGATAATTTATTAGATCATGACTACGTTGAAAAATATACATTCGGCTTCGAGCAACTAAAAAATAGGGTGGCCGATTGGGCACCAGAAAAAGTGGCAAAAATCTGCGGGATTGAAGTTGAGCAGATTGAAATGCTAGCCGAGCTTTATGGTGACACCGCAAAGAAAGGTGAGCCTGTAGCAATACGTGTTAACTA
>JBIIQR010000018.1:0-10156 GCA_044341985.1 Burkholderiaceae bacterium | reverse complement strand
CACTTTGTTGTATTCAACTCGAAGGTTGGTGATGCCTGTGCGTTCGCGCTCGCGAGTTTCCAGTGCTGTTAAAAATTCACCGGCATCGTCAGACAAAGAACGAAGTTCATCTAACTCAGCATCAAACCCTTTAGCGATAACACCGCCGTCACGTACGACACTGGCGGGCTCTTCTGCAATCGCTTGTGTCAGAAAATGCAGGCAATCAGGAGAGGTCTTCAGCGTCTCGCTGATATCACGTAATAAATGCGATAGTGAATTTCGCGATAAAGCAGCGCTAATGGCGGGTAATTGCTGCAAGCCTGCTCGTAATCCCGATAGATCTCTGGGGCGAGCTGAGAGCAAGGCAATACGACTGGCAATACGCTCGATATCGGGAATGGCGGAAAGTTGTTCAGTTAATGGATCGCCGATGGACAGCTCAAGCAGAGAGGCAATAGCCGCATGTCGTGCACGGGCTATGGCTTGATCACGACTGGCATGATGCAGCCAGTGGCGTAACAAGCGCGATCCCATCGCAGTACGGCAATGATCAAGTAATGAAAAAAGTGTCGGGCCAGTCGATGCTTCGCTACCGCGCAAGGCTTCTGTGATTTCTAAATTGCGACGTGTTGCGGCATCCATGCCGATAAATGCATCTTCTCGCTCAACGGCCAAGGTGCGCACATGCTGCAAGTGTTTGCCCTGTGTAGTGCGCGCATACAAAAGTAATGCACCTGCAGCACCTAAAGCGGCCGTTAAATGATCGGCACCGTATCCGGAAAGACTTGCAGCAGTGAGTTGTTCTAACAATGCTTTTTCACCGGCGGTCGCGTCAAAGTGCCAGTCAGCGACCGTGGTTGGACGAATGTTGAGGTGCTCTTCGATGAGTAATGCGGTGTCATGGCAGGCCAAAATTTCAGCGGCAGAGATGCGCTCTATTTCTTGTCGTAAGCGCGCAATCAGTTGCGCCTCATCCGTCACGATTTCTGTAACGCGTAACCAGCCGCTAGCTAACGAGAGCCATGCAAGCCCCAGCGTAATTTGTTTGCGCTGACGTGCAATATGAATCGCTAAAAGAGGACGCTCGGCTTTGTCGGGCAGCAGCTCGGCATCGGTTAGCGTGCCGGGAGTGACAATGCGTTGAACACGACGCTCGACCGGTCCTTTACTTAATGCGGGGTCACCGACTTGTTCGCAGATGGCGATGGATTCGCCTAGCTTCACCAGCTTGGCTAAATACTGATCGGCTGAATGATATGGCACACCGGCCATTTTGATCGGTTGGCCGTTTGAATTGCCGCGTTGGGTGAGTGTGATACCGAGCAGCCGCGACGCTTTTTCTGCGTCTTCAAAAAACAGTTCGTAAAAATCACCCATGCGATAAAACAGCAATAGATCAGGATGATCTACCTTGATGCTTAAGTACTGCCGCATCATGGGCGTATGGCTGTCGTGGCTGGTGCGCTCGCTGGAGCTCATTCGTATCGGTCGGGCAGTAGGGGGTGGTAATAAAAACAAGCCGGGCACTTAGGCCCGGCAGTTACTTGACGCGAAAATGTAGCACACACGGCGTTAACTGGGCCGGGTGTGTGGCCTAGCGCTGACCGCTACGACGTCTTTGCTGGTTGGCGTTGGCTGCCGCTTGGCCTCCCAATGCCGGTCTGCCACTGGTAGTCGAGCTAACACCCGTTCGTGGCGCTTGACTGCGCTGAGGTGCCGCAGCTTGAGTCGACTGACCCGAGCCGCTTCGAGCGGGCTTGCCAGCTTGTTGCCGGCCACCACCGCCACCGCCACGTTTGTCACCGTTGGGCTGTGCGCCCGAGCGATTATTCGTACGCGGACCGCTACGTTGTCTATGTTCTTGGCTACGTAGTTGTATGGGTTGAGCTTTGGCGTTGGGGTCGGGTTCGAATCCGACTACCACCTCACGGGTAATTTCGCGTTTAATAAAACGCTCAATGTCGCGCAATAAACCATGTTCATCAACGCACACTAATGAAACGGCTTCACCGGTTGCACCAGCACGGCCGGTACGACCAATACGATGGACGTAATCTTCAGGCACATTCGGCAGATCGTAATTCACGACGTGGGGCAGCTGATCAATATCGATACCGCGTGCGGCGATATCGGTGGCGACTAGTACTTGGAGTTTGCTGCTCTTAAATTCTGCTAAGGCACGCGTTCTGGCGGCTTGACTCTTATTGCCGTGTATCGCCATGGCGCTGATGTCGGCTTTGTTTAATTGCTCGGCCAATTTATTCGCGCCGTGTTTAGTACGAGTAAACACCAATACTTGAAACCAATTGCGTTCAGTAATGAGATGCGTCAGCAGCTTATGCTTTTGATCGCGATCCACGCCGTAAATTTTTTGTGAAACGATTTCGATGGTCGAGTTTCGACGAGCGACTTCGATCATGGCGGGGTTGTTCAACAGGCCATCGGCCAGAGCCTTGATCTCATCTGAAAAAGTCGCAGAGAACAGTAAATTTTGACGTTGTGATGGAAGCAAAACCAAAATGCGTTTGATGTCACGAATAAAACCCATATCGAGCATGCGATCGGCTTCATCGAGCACCAGAATTTCAACTTTTTTCAGATCAACTGCGCCTTGTTGCAGTAGATCGAGCAAGCGACCTGGAGTGGCGACGAGAATATCTACGCCGCGCTCGAGTCGCTGAATCTGTGGATTGATATTCACACCACCAAAAATAACAGCTGAAGAAAGTTTGACGTACTTCCCGTAGGTTCGAACGCTTTCTTCAACTTGCGCTGCGAGTTCACGTGTAGGTGTGAGTACAAGTGCGCGCACTTGACGCGGCGCTGCACGCTGGCCGCTTAACAAGCGCTCCAGCATGGGTAAAGTAAATCCGGCTGTTTTGCCAGTGCCTGTTTGAGCACCCGCGAGTAAATCACCCCCTTTGAGAACGGCTGGAATAGCCTGAGCTTGGATAGGGGTGGGTTGGGTATAACCGTTTTCCGTGACGGCGCGCACGATGGCTTCGGACAAGCCGAGTTCAGCAAATGACATATATAGGAATAAAAATCGACCCGCCGCCGCATCAGGGCGCCAGTCACAGGCCAGAGGGGATGAATCAGGAGAGGCAGTAAGAAGACTGGAACAATTACTGCAGAACCCGAAGTGTAACAGAGCTGCTTAGAGTTCGATTAATTCGATTGTGATGATCTTCAAGCGAAGGGTGAGAGCACATTCAACATTTGCGAAAAGATTTTGGGCGAGCCAGCGATGACATTGCCTTTGTACAGATAGTCGGCTTCGCCATGGAAATCACCGACGATACCGCCAGCCTCGGTAATCAGCAGTGTTCCTGCAGCCATGTCCCAGGGTTTAAGATTTTTTTCGAAAAAACCATCGAGCCTACCCGCGGCAACATAGGCCAGATCTAATGCAGCTGATCCAGGGCGTCGTAGCCCCGCCGATTTTTGCGTCATTACATGGAACATCTTGACGTATTCATCGAGTCCCGACAAATCGCTATACGGAAATCCCGTGCCGATTAGCGCATCAGCGAGTTTGTCGCGTTTAGTGACGCGTATGCGTTTGTCGTTTAAGAATGCGCCCGCCCCTTTGCTGGCTGTGAAGAGTTCGTTGCGCGTGGGGTCATAAACAACGGCTTGGGTAATCTGGCCTCGGTGCTGTAAGCCGATAGACACGGCGTATTGAGGAAAGCCGTGAATAAAGTTGGTGGTGCCATCCAAGGGATCGATGATCCAAACATATTCACTATCTTTGTGCAGATTGGCTGATGCACCGGATTCTTCGGCAAGAATGGCGTGATCCGGATAGGCTTGGCGCAGTACGTCGACAATGGCTTGCTCTGCCGCTTGGTCAACTTCGGTCACAAAATCATTGTGCCCTTTGTGAGTCACGCGTAATTGCTCGACCTCGAAAGAGGCACGAGTGATGACTGAGGCGGCACGACGAGCGGCTTTCACCGCAATATTGATCATGGGATGCATGAGCGTTCCGTTAAAATCCGGTCTTGAACGTCACGTCGGATAGTCTGACGCGACAGCAATGAGTTAAATGAGCAATGCAGCCAACGATGATCGCTGTGGCCACGCAAGTTTGCTATTCTAAATGAATCAGACCTCGAATTCTTTTCCAATGTCAGTGCCATTAGCGCAGCGCTTGCGCTTTGTGTTGGTCGATACCAGTCATCCTGGCAATGTCGGGGCGACGGCTCGCGCTATGAAAACGATGGGATTTTCAGAGTTGGTACTCGTTAATCCCCGCTATCCAGACGTGCTATCGCATGAGGACGCAATTGCTTTCGCGAGTGGCGCCACTGATGTTTTATCGACCGCGCGAATTGTCAGCTCATTGGAAGACGGACTGGAAGGCTGTAATTTTTGCGTAGCTTTGTCAGCGCGATTACGGGAATTTTCGCCGCCTCGCTATGAACCCAGATCGCTTGCCAGCCATCTGCAATCTAATAATGGTTTGCGTGCGGCGCTTGTGTTTGGCAGCGAGCGCTACGGTTTATCAAATGAGCAGGTCGAAAAATGTCAGGCGATTGTCTCGGTATCAACCAATGCCGAGTATGGTTCGTTGAACTTGGCGCAAGCGGTGCAGATTGTTGCGTATGAGTGCAGGATGGCAGGGCTGGCAAGCCCTATCGAAGGTGGCGGTTTGGATCAGAATGGTTTTACGGGCGACCTGGCTACGAATGATCAAATTGAAGGCATGTTCGTGCATCTGGAGCAAGCACTAATAGAGATAGAGTTTCTTGATCAGCACAACCCGAAAAAACTGATGTCACGTTTGCGCCGTCTTTTTGCGCGCACCTCGCTGGAGACGGAAGAAGTGAATATTTTGCGCGGTATCGCGAACCAATTACTTCATCACAGAAAACGGCGAAACAAGGACTAGTCTGACTAAGGGGTGATATCCACCTCAGACTTAGCCCCAAGCACGCAATAATCCCACGGCCAAGCCTTCGAGGGCGAATTCGTGGCTGCCAGGTTCTACGCGGATAACATCAAAGTCAGGGTTTTCAGGCAGTAGTTCTATGGATGAACCATTGCGACGGAAGCGTTTGACGGTGACATCATCATCCAAACGTGCCACCACAATTTGGCCATCGCGCGCGCTATCGGTTTTCTTTACTGCTAACAAGTCACCATCCAAAATGCCTGCGTCGCGCATCGACATGCCGCGTACTTTGAGCAAGTAATCGGGTTTGGCTGTGAATAATGAGGGATCAACTTGGTAGGTGGCGGAGACGTGCTCTTCGGCCAAAATTGGCGAACCTGCAGCAACTCGACCAATCAGCGGGAGTGATAGTTGCATCAGGCCGGGGTGGGGTAAAACCATTTGCGGGATGCCTGGACGGCGAATTTTTTTACCATCCGAGGGTCTATCAAGCAGTCGAATTCCACGTGAGGTGCCGGGGGAGATCTCAATCGCGCCTTTGCGGGCTAAGGCTTGCAAATGTTCTTCAGCGGCGTTAGCAGAACGAAAACCCAATTCGTTGGCTATTTCGGCACGGGTTGGCGGGAATCCAGTTTTTTCAATGGCATCACGGATGAGTCCCAGAATCTCTTCTTGGCGCGCAGTCAGCTTAATCATGAGGGGATTCCCTTTTGGGCCTGTTTTTATAAACAGCCTGTAGTTTTATACAGCATTTGGTAAAAAGCAAGAACTTTTTCTCTTGACCATCCTTGCAGCTGACTTCATCGATGCGGCTTAAGTCTATGAAGATATTGAGTATTTGCTCTTAACCTAGTATGATCGCGGGTTTTCCTCTTCCCACACTCGTCCTGACGCCGAGGTGGGCGATTCTGTAATCCGACCTTAAGGAGAAATGATGCGTCACTATGAAATAGTTTTTATTGTCCATCCGGATCAAAGCGAGCAAGTGCCTGCGATGATCGAACGCTACAAAGGACTTGTTGCCGGTCGCGGCGGCAAGATTCATCGCATTGAAGATTGGGGCCGTCGCCAGATGGCTTACATGATTCAGAAACTTGCGAAAGCTCACTACGTTTGCATGAACATTGAATGCGATGGCGAAACGCTCGCTGAAATCGAAACCGGTTTCAAATTCAATGATGCAGTGCTGCGCCACTTAACAGTCCGTATGAAAAAAGCCGAGACTGCACCGTCGCCAATTATGAAGAGCGTTCAACGCGAAGATGCAGCTAAAACTTCACGTACCGACATTCAGGCGGCCTAACCGGCACTTACGCGATTGACAGAGCGAGGTGAGAACAGATTTCAGTGCGTAGCAATCCTGGCCGAGCGTGATGTTGTGCGCTATAGCCCTGCTGGTATACCGATCGTATCTGCGAAATTGATACACGAGTCGGAGCAAGTCGAGGCAGGCATCAGTAGGCGAGTTGAATTTGAAATGGCAGCGTTAGCTGCGGGACAAATAGCTCAACAACTGGCGCAGGAAAAGTTAGGCAGTGAGTTTCGGTTTACTGGGTTTTTAGCCCGAAAAAACCGTAACAGTCGAAGTCTGATATTTCATCTCACCGCATTACAAAACATTGAGTAAATAAAGATTCAGGAGCCGACCATGGCATTTGGTAAAAAATTCGACAAGAGCAAGTTAAAAGAAAAACGCAAACAGCAAAACCCGCTGTTTAAGCGTAAAAAATTCTGCCGCTTCACCGTGGCAAATGTTGAACAAGTTGATTACAAAGATGTAGACACTCTGAAAGACTTTGTTCAGGAAAATGGCAAGATCATGCCCGCACGCTTAACTGGCACACGCGCGCATTATCAGCGTCAGGTGGATACAGCAATCAAACGTGCGCGTTACTTAGCACTGTTGCCGTATACCGATCTGCACAACGCTTAATCGCGGCGTCCTAGCAAAGATATCTGGAGAAAAAACATGCAAGTAATTTTGATGGAAAAAGTAGCTAATCTCGGTGATCTTGGTGCCGTGGTTCGCGTTAAAGATGGTTACGCACGTAATTTTTTGATTCCACAACGTATGGCTCGCCGTGCAACGGCAGAAGCTATTGCTGAGTTTGAAGCAAAGCGTGCTGAGTTAGAAAAAATCGCTGCAGCGAAATTAGCGACGGCTAAAGCACAAGGTGAAAAATTGTCCGGCTTGACCGTTCAAATCACGCAAAAATCCGGTGTTGATGGTCGTCTGTTTGGTTCAGTTACCAATCACGACATTGCAGATGCACTGGGCAAGCAAGGCTTTGCTGTTGATAAATCGCAAATCCGTATGCCTACAGGCCCATTGAAGACGACAGGTGAGCATGCATTGTCTGTTGCTCTACACACGGATGTGATTGCAGAAGTAAAAATCAACATTGTTGGCGATCAGTCGTGATCTGAAGACCACCTAATGGGTTTTAAAAATAGCCGGGTTAGCCCGGCTATTTTTTTGCCCTTTTTGCAGCGTATAAATAACGAGCGTGTATTCCCAAAAGTCAGCATACGTATCTTTTAACTACTAAAAGCCACACAGATAATTAGCCAATGCAGAAACCTTGGTTTTAGATTTTTGCTCGAGAGCGAGCGGGTATAATCAAGTCTATGAACGAACGATCCGATCCGCAGGTAGATTCACTACGAATCCCCCCTCATTCTATTGAGGCGGAGCAGTCTATTTTGGGCGGTTTACTGCTGGATAATTCAGCGTGGGACAAGATTGCCGATTTTGTTAGTCCCGAAGATTTCTATCGGTATGACCATCGCCTGATTTTTCAGCATATTGCCAGATTGATTAGCGGCTCCCGACCTGCTGATGTCATCACCGTTTTTGAATCGCTTTCTTCGGCTAACAAAGCGGAGGAAGTCGGTGGCTTATCGTATTTAAATGCGCTTGCACAAAACACGCCTTCAGCGGCCAACATTCGCCGCTATGCCGAAATAGTTCGAGATCGTGGCATTCTGCGTAAGTTAATTTCTGTTTCTGATGAAATTTCGGGTTCTGCGTTTAATCCTCAAGGCAAAGAAGTTAAGCAAATGCTGGATGAGGCTGAATCAAAAATTTTTGCAATCGCTGAAGAAGGCTCGCGCGGCACTCAGGGATTTCAAGAAATTCAACCGTTGCTCACGCAAGTGGTTGAACGCATCGATGAACTCTATAACCGTGAAAACCCCAACGACATTACGGGCGTGCCCACAGGTTTTGTTGATCTCGATCGCATGACATCGGGGTTGCAGCCAGGTGATTTAATCATCGTGGCGGGTCGTCCTTCGATGGGTAAAACCGCATTCTCGGTGAACATAGGTGAACACGTATCCACCGATAGTGGTTTGCCAGTCGCTATATTTTCCATGGAGATGGGCGGCTCGCAGTTAGCGATGCGTATGCTGGGTTCGGTAGGACGCCTTGATCAACATCGTTTGCGAACAGGTCGCTTGAATGATGAAGATTGGCCGCGTTTGACTCATGCGATTCAAAAAATGAACGACGCTCAAATTTTTATCGATGAAACACCAGCGTTGTCATCCATCGAGTTGCGTGCGCGTTCGCGTCGATTGGCGCGACAATGCGGGAAATTGGGTTTGATCATTGTCGATTACCTTCAGCTCATGTCAGCTAACTCACCAGGTGAAAATAGGGCGACAGAAATTTCTGAAATTTCGCGAAACTTAAAAGGCTTGGCAAAAGAATTGAATTGCCCAGTGATTGCTTTATCGCAGCTTAATCGCTCATTAGAGCAACGTCCTAACAAGCGCCCTGTGATGTCAGATCTCCGCGAGTCTGGCGCCATTGAGCAAGACGCCGACTTAATTCTCTTTATTTATCGTGATGAAGTGTACAACCCAGACTCGCCTGAAAAAGGTATGGCTGAGATCATTATTGGTAAGCAGCGTAATGGCCCTATTGGTAGTGTCCGGATGACCTTTTTAGGTCAGTTCACAAAATTTGAAAACTACACAGGTAGTGCGCCTGTGTATGGCTCAGAATAATTTCTACATCAAATATTCCAAAACGTAGGAGCCTATATGTTTGGACGTCTCATGCCCACCGAGGGCAAATTCTTTGAGTTTTTCATTCAACACGGCGAGTTGTGTGTGAAGGGCAGCAAAGAACTCGTTTCGCTAATGACCAACTTTGATGATCTCGAGCACCGTGTTCATGCGATTGAAACTATAGAAAAGCAAGCAGATAAAGTAACGCATGCAGCCCTTGAATTGTTACACGCGACGTTTATCACGCCACTTAACCGCGAAGATATTCACCAGCTGATTAATCGCATGGATGACATCATTGATCTTATGGAAGATGTCGCTCAGACTATTTCTCTGTATGACATCAAAGCTATTACGTCAGAAGCTAAACGACTAGCTGAACTTTGTCAGGCATGTTGCGAGAAAGTTTTGACGAGCGTTTCGTTGCTGCATAACATGGACAATGCTCGCGAAATGTTAGCTATCTGCGCTGAAATCGACCGTTTAGAATCAGATGCAGACCATGTCATGCGTGCTGCGATGTCTAAACTCTTTCGTGAAGAAAGTGATGTTCGTAATTTGATCAAACTGAAAGCAATTTACGAACTACTCGAAACAGTGACGGATCGTTGCGAAGATGTTGCCAATATCATTGAGGGCATCATTGTTGAAAATGCCTAAATCACTATTAAATACTCAGCGATACTGACGCATGCAAACGTTGAACATTAGCATTTACGTACTTGGTTTTTTAATTATTCTGGCATTGCTTTTCGATTTCATGAATGGCTTCCATGATGCCGCGAATTCAATTGCGACGGTCGTATCGACGGGAGTGTTGAAGCCTTCTCAGGCTGTTTTGATGGCAGCGGTTTTTAATGTTGTTGCGATTGCAGTTTTCCAACTTAACGTAGCGACTACGATCGGTAAAGGCACTATTGAACCCACGGTGGTTGATCACTATGTGGTGTTTGGTGCATTAGTTGGCGCTATCGCGTGGAATTTTATTACTTGGTTTTACGGGATACCCTCATCGTCGTCGCATGCCCTGATTGGCGGCCTAGTGGGTGCTGCAGTCGCAAAGGCCGGTACTAGCTCACTTATCTCTGCGGGTCTGATTAAGACCATCATCTTCATCGTGTTATCGCCACTGTTGGGATTATTTTTTGGTTCGCTAATGATGCTGATTGTGTCGTGGGTGTTTGTTCGCAGCACCCCACA
This sequence comes from Burkholderiaceae bacterium, assembly GCA_044341985.1. Taxonomy (GTDB): domain Bacteria; phylum Pseudomonadota; class Gammaproteobacteria; order Burkholderiales; family Burkholderiaceae_D; genus Pernthalerella. Next base: position 60 of record JBIIQR010000018.1, on the reverse strand, counting down.
ACGCGCCGATAAATGGTTTAGGCGTATGCAGCTGGTATCTGCTTCCATGTACAGCTTGGG
>JBIIQR010000314.1:0-2796 GCA_044341985.1 Burkholderiaceae bacterium | reverse complement strand
TCTTGGTCTTGTGCTTGTTTAACAGGATTGTAGATACGCAAAGTATTAATGCCCGTGACGCCACTCTGCATTTGTATCTGGGGATAGTGAATGCCAGGCTCGTAGTCTAAAAATTCACGCGCCAAATGTAATGCGGGTTCGCGCCAATGATTCCAAAGCTGATAGCTAGAAAAGCTAATTAGTAGGGCGCGCATACGGAAATTAATCCAACCTGTTTGCGCTAGCATACGCATGCACGCATCAATCAGTGGAAAACCAGTTTCCCCTTTTTTCCAGCGTTCAAAATAGTCTTGATTGAAATCAGATTCGCGCAAGCCATCAAATCCGCTGTGCATGTTCTGCATCTCGATATTGGGTTGGGATTCGAGTTTTTGTATGAAGTGGCAGTGCCAATGCAAGCGACTTTCAAACGATTTTAAGCTTGCCAAAACACGTGAAGAGGATTCCTCATTAGATGCGGCTTGCAGCTGCGCGCGTGTTTTCCATATCTTATGCATCAACTCTTTAATCGATAGTGTTCCATACGCGAGATAAGGCGAGAGTCGCGAGCAAGCCTCTTCGGCAGACAGCGGGCTAGACATGGAATAGCGATACGCTGGCAAATGGCGACTGAAAAACTGCTTCACCTGTTGCGAGGCATGCTTGCGCCCACCGCGTTGGCGCTGTGGTTTGTCTTCTTCTCTGCAACCTAATTGTCGCGCTGTCATTACGCCAGACGGCGATAAGGATTTACCAGATGAGTGAATGAAATCGGGTGCGCTAAGCATAGGCGCACGCATGCGCTGCATCCAAATCGATGACCATTCATCACGATTTTGTAATCGGCGAACAACACCATTGGTGGGCGATTCTTTCCATGCGATGTTGTGACTGCGGCACCAGTCAGCAACGCGACGATCGCGCGCATAGCTAATCGCGTTACCGGTCTCTTCATGCGAATAGAGAGTAAACGGTCCGAAGTTTTCAAGTAGACGCTTAAATACCGTCGTTATTTCGCCGTGCAAAATTAACAACGAGCTACCGCGACCGGCCAGTGCCTGATCTAAATCGTCCAGACACTCATTAATAAAACCAAGATGCTGAGCAGAGAAATCCGGAGCGCGGATGATTTCCGGCTCGTACACATACAGAGGCATTACATCGGGGTGACGGCTGGCTTCGACCAAGGGTGCGTGGTCAAAAACCCGCAAATCACGTTTAAACCAAACGACGGCCAGACTCATGACGGCCTGCCCTGACGAGCTGCATAGCTGTGGGGATAGGACGACAATCTTTGGGTAACGAGCGGCATGGATCTCAAGGTGACGTGGTCGTCTGGCTCTGGCGTATAGGTTTAAGCAGACATTTTAACCACCGCTTAGCCTCCGTGCTTGTTTAGCATGAAGGCTAGCGTATTTCAACATACAGAAATTGACTGCAGCTATAAAAAACGGCGATTACATACTGCGGCGATATTGCCCGCCCACTTCAAATAGTGCATCGGTAATTTGACCTAAGGAACAAACACGCACAGCGCTCATTAAGTGAGCAAAAACATTGTCATCGCGGATGACGGCTTCTTGAAGCGCACTGAGTGCGATTTCGGCAGCCTTTTGATTGCGCTGATGAAAATCATCCAATCGTTTGAGTTGCGATTGTTTTTCATCATCGGTTGAGCGAGCTAATTCGAGCTGTTGCTGAACCGTGTCGCCTTTAGGATTGCGGAAGGTATTCACGCCGATGATGGGTAAGCTGCCATCATGCTTTTTGTGTTCATACAGCATGGATTCTTCTTGAATCTTGCCGCGCTGATAGCCGGTTTCCATTGCGCCTAATACACCACCACGTTCAGCTATGCGTTCAAATTCTTGTAGGACTGCTTCTTCAACTAAGTCAGTTAATTCTTCAATGATGAAGGAGCCTTGACTTGGGTTTTCGTTTTTCGCCAGACCCCACTCACGATTAATAATCAGCTGTATCGCTAAAGCGCGACGCACTGATTCATCAGTCGGTGTGGTGATTGCCTCATCATACGCATTGGTATGCAAAGAATTACAGTTGTCGTAAATGGCGATCAAGGCTTGCAGTGTAGTGCGAATGTCGTTGAAATCAACTTCTTGCGCATGCAGGGAGCGGCCTGATGTTTGAATGTGATACTTCAGTTTTTGCGAGCGATCATTGGCACCATACTTTTCGCGCAGTGCAATGGCCCACAGGCGACGTGCAACGCGACCCAGCACGGTGTACTCAGGATCCATGCCGTTTGAGAAGAAGAACGATAGATTAGGCGCGAAATCATCAATGCTCATGCCACGTGCCAGATAAGCTTCCACAAACGTGAAACCATTTGATAGCGTAAAGGCCAGTTGCGAGATGGGGTTGGCACCTGCTTCAGCGATGTGATAACCCGAGATAGACACCGAATAAAAATTTCTTACCTGATGGTCGACAAAATACTGCTGTATATCGCCCATCACTTTGAGAGAAAACTCTGTCGAGAAGATGCAGGTATTTTGGCCTTGATCTTCTTTCAGAATATCGGCTTGCACCGTACCGCGTACATTTTGTAAAACCCAACTACGAATGTGAGTCGCTTCATCAGCGGAAGGATCGCGGCCTTTTTCAGCTTTAAATTTTTCTATCTGTTGATCAATCGCCGTGTTCATAAACATAGCAAGTATGCTCGGTGCGGGACCATTGATCGTCATGGAAACCGACGTGGTGGGATCACACAAATCAAAGCCGTCATACAAAACTTTCATGTCTTCCAGCGTAGCGATCGATACGCCTGAATTACCAACTTTGCCGTAAATGTCA
>JBIIQR010000313.1:0-2799 GCA_044341985.1 Burkholderiaceae bacterium | reverse complement strand
GGGCCGAGCATGAAATGACGCTTCGTTGCCGACGGTTTGCTAACCAGATTACTGGCCGCTTCGGAGTGGCAACGGTGCTAATAGATGAGCGATATACCTCAGCAGTACTGTCTGCATCACGTGGTGAGCATGTAGATAGTCAGGCTGCTGCGCTGATACTTCAACAATTTTTCGATACTCATGAATCCCACTGAACTTCAAGCCGAAGTCCTCTACAGCCAACTTGAGACTGAGTTGACATCTGCATTGGCGGGCGTACCTAAACTCGCCATCGTAGGTATTTATTCTGGCGGTGCCTGGCTGGCAGAACGACTCGCTAAGTCACTCAATGTCGTCGAGACCGGTTTTATTGATGTATCGTTTTATCGTGATGACTACGCTAAACGTGGTCTGAAAGAAGAAGTTAGACCCAGTCACATTCCCTTTGAAATCGAAGGTGCCAATATCTTATTGGTTGATGATGTTTTGTATACCGGACGCACCACGCGCGCTGCGATCAATACACTGTTCGACTATGGTCGTCCTGCGAAAATCATGCTGGCAGCTTTAGTTGATCGCGGTGGCCGCGAGTTACCCATTTCTGCAGATTTTGTTGCGAAAACTCTGGTGCTTCCCAGTGAACAGATGCTCGTGCTGCAAAAGGCCGATGATGGCCGCTTATCTCTGACCATAGACCATGCATAATCCTCAACTCAATAAACACGGCGAACTACAGCATTTAATTACGCTCGACGGCCTGCCTAAGGCCATCCTTACGCGAATTTTGGATACGGCTGCTTCATTTGTGGGTGTGAGTGATCGCGAAGTAAAAAAAGTGCCGCTCATGCGAGGCAAGAGCGTGTTCAATCTGTTCTTTGAAAATTCTACGCGTACGCGAACCACGTTTGAGATTGCCTCCAAACGACTTTCAGCGGATGTGATTAATTTAAATATCTCAGCATCGTCCGCGAGTAAAGGTGAGTCACTGCTAGACACCATCGATAATCTAGCGGCGATGCATGCCGATATGTTTGTGGTGCGCCACGCACAATCTGGTGCGCCGTATTTGATTGCCAAGCATTTGATCGATACCAACCAGCAGCATGTGCATGTGATCAATGCGGGCGATGGTCGTCATGCACATCCAACGCAAGGCTTGTTGGATATGTACACCATACGTCATTACAAAAAGAATTTTTCGAATCTCACCGTCGCTGTCGTGGGTGATATTTTGCATAGTCGCGTGGCGCGTTCCGACATTCACGGGCTCACAACCATGGGTGTTCCTGAAGTGCGTGCGATCGGCCCTAGAACCTTGCTGCCGGGTGGTTTAGAGCAGATGGGCGTGCGAGTGTTTACGGATATGAACGAAGGTTTAAAAGACGTGGACGTGATCATCATGCTGCGTCTTCAAAATGAGCGCATGACAGGTGCGTTGCTACCTTCAGCGCAAGAATATTTCAAAAGTTATGGCCTCACGCCCGAACGACTCGCACTAGCCAAGCCTGATGCCATTGTTATGCATCCCGGCCCTATGAATCGCGGCGTAGAAATTGATTCAGCGGTTGCCGATGGCGCGCAAGCAGTGATCTTGCCGCAGGTGACCTTTGGTATAGCCGTGCGTATGGCCGTGATGAGTATGTTAGCGGGTGCCTGATGGTCAATAGATTGCGCTTGAAAAGAAAAAATTAGCATGAGACTACATATTAAAAACGGACGCCTGATTGATCCGGTTAATCACATCGATGCACAGCACGATGTCTTTATTGCGGATGGTTGTATCGCCTCCATTACACAAGCACCTGCAGGTTTTGTGGCCGACCAAATCATTGATGCCAGTAGCTTAATTGTGTGTCCGGGTTTGGTCGATTTATCTGCGCGATTGCGTGAGCCTGGTTACGAATACAAAGCGACACTTGAATCAGAATTGCAATCGGCGTTAGCGGGTGGTGTGACGAGTTTGCTTTGTCCACCTGATACCGATCCTGTACTGGATGAGCCAGGCTTAGTTGAAATGCTAGTGCATCGCGCTCGTATTTTGAATCAATCGCACGTGTATCCTTTGGGTGCGCTGACGGTAGGTCTTAAAGGTCGCGAGTTAACTGAAATGGCTGAGCTCACCGAAGCAGGCTGTATCGGTTTTTCGCAGGCAGAGCAAACAATAGAAGACAGCACTGTGCTGATGCGTGCGATGCAGTACGCACAAACCTTTGGCTACACCGTGTGGTTGCGTCCGCAAGATCCGCATCTAGGTAAAGGTGGCACGGCGCATAGTGGGCCATTAGCATCGCGACTAGGTTTGTCGGGTGTGCCGGTTATCAGTGAGACGATTGCACTGCATACGATCTTTGAATTAATGCGTACAACGGGTGCGCGCGTGCACTTGTGTCGTTTGTCATCCGCAGCAGGGATTACGTTGGTACGCGCTGCTAAGTCTGAAGGCCTACCAGTGAGTTGCGATGTGGGTGCTCATCATGTGCATCTGACGGATAACGATATTGGTTTCTTTGATCCGAATGCGCGGCTCTCACCACCATTGCGTAGTCAACGTGATCGTGATGCGATTCGCGCAGCGCTGATGGATGGAACCATTGACGCGATCTGTTCTGATCACACGCCGGTTGATGATGATGAAAAATTATTGCCCTTTGGTGAAGCATCGCCCGGTGCGACTGGCTTAGAGTTATTGCTATCGCTTTCACTCAAGTGGGCCGATGAGCAGTTATCTGGCAACGATAAACTCTCGATGGCCATCTCTCGCATTACTGCTGATGCAGCACGCGTTGCCGGCTTGTCGGCCGGTGGTTTATCGGTAGGTAG
>JBIIQR010000312.1:0-2803 GCA_044341985.1 Burkholderiaceae bacterium | reverse complement strand
TTGGTATTCCCGTCTCAGATGAGCAATTGCATGATGTGCCGTTTTATAAACCGGCTGACGATGCGCCCGAAATGAAATACCTGCATGAGCGTCGCCGTCAGCTCGGCGGTTACTTGCCGCAGCGTCGTCGTCAAGCCGATGAAAAATTAGTCGTGCCTCCGTTGTCTGCTTTTCAATCGGTGTTAGATCCAACAGCTGAAGGTCGTGAAATTTCAACGACACAAGCGTACGTACGTGTACTGACCGCGCTACTGCGCGATGCGAGTTTGGCTCCGCGCGTAGTACCTATTTTGGTTGATGAAGCGCGTACCTTTGGTATGGAAGGCTTTTTCCGCCAGATCGGTATTTTTAATCAACAGGGTCAGCTGTATGAACCGGTGGATAAAGATCAAGTCAGTTACTACCGCGAAGACAAGGCCGGACAAATTCTTCAAGAGGGTATCAATGAAGCGGGCGCGATGAGTTCGTGGATCGCTGCAGCCACGTCTTACTCGACGAATAATCGCGTCATGATTCCGTTCTATATTTTCTATTCGATGTTTGGATTGCAGCGCATCGGTGATTTGGCGTGGGCTGCAGGTGACATGCGCGCGCGCGGATTTTTGTTGGGCGGTACATCCGGTCGTACGACATTGAATGGTGAAGGCCTGCAGCATGAAGATGGTCACAGCCACGTGTTGGCCTCGACTATTCCTAATTGCATGCCCTATGACCCGACCTTTGCCCATGAAGTCGCCGTGATCATGCACGATGGCCTCAAGCACATGGTTGAAAAACAGGAAGACGTTTTCTATTACATCACGCTGATGAACGAAAACTACACCCATCCGGGTTTAAAGCCAGGTCAGGAGGAGGGCATCCTGAAGGGTATGTATCTCTTGCAGCCATCAGCTAAGAAAAGCAAACAGCGTGTGCAGTTGATGGGCTCAGGCACCATATTGCGTGAAGTGATTGCCGCAGCAGAGTTGCTGGAAAAAGATTGGGGCGTTGCTGCAGATATTTGGTCAGCTCCGTCGTTTACCTTGCTGGCGCGCGATGGCCAAGACGCAGAGCGTTGGAACATGCTCAACCCCACCGCAAAAACTCCACGAGTACCGTTTGTTACGCAATCGCTGCAAGCCAGCCAGGGTCCCATTATTGCGGCCACTGATTACATGCGTACTTACGCCGAGCAGATTCGTGCATTTATGCCCAAAGATCGTAGCTATAAAGTACTCGGTACCGATGGATTTGGTCGTTCGGATACGCGTGCTAAGTTACGCGAATTTTTCGAAGTGAATCGTTATTTTGTCACCATAGCGGCGCTCAAAGCATTGTCTGAGTCTGGTGCTGTTGAGGCAGATGTAGTTGCCAAAGCGATTCAGAAATACGCGATTGATCCCAATAAAGTGAATCCCGTAACGCAGTAACTCGAATTTCTATTTTAAAAAATGAACGTGGTCTCATCCAACAGGATGAGACTATTCTCCGCAAAAAAATATCCGGTGATTACGGAGCAAGCACATGAGCCAAATTGAAATCAAAGTACCTGACATTGGTGACTTCAAAGAAGTTGAAGTGATTGAGTTGTTGGTAAAAGTAGGCGATGTGGTCAAGCCAGAGCAATCCTTGATCACCGTTGAGTCCGATAAAGCCAGCATGGAAATTCCCAGTAGTCATGCGGGCATTGTGAAGGAATTAAAAGTCAAAATTGGCGATAAAGTCGCTATGGGTTCAATCGTGCTGATGCTCGAACCTAGTGATGCCGCCGTTGTAACCGCTGCGCCAACTCCAGCTCCAGCGACACCTGCTGCGGCCGCTCCTGCAAAAGCAGCGCCTGCAATTCTTACTGTTCCTGTAACGCCTGTCGTAACGGCAGCAGATGGAAAGCGTCCGCATGCTTCACCGTCAGTGCGTAAGTTTGGTCGCGAGTTAGGTGTTGATCTCGCGCGTGTGCAAGGCACAGGACCTAAAGGTCGCATTCTTTTAGAAGATGTTCAGGGCTTTGTTAAAGGCGTCATGGCAGGTTCCACGGTTGCTTCTGCAGCCGCTGGCGCAGGTAATGGCATGGGTATGTCGTTACTGCCTTGGCCATCGTTGGATTTTTCGAAATTCGGTGAAACTTTACTCGAGCCTTTATCGCGTATCAAAAAAATCAGTGGGCCGAATTTGCATAGAAATTGGGTGATGATTCCGCATGTCACCCAGTTTGATGAAGCTGATATTACGGAGCTGGAAGAGTTTCGTAAAAGTTCAAATGACTCGCTCGGTAAGTCTGGCGTTAAATTAACGATGCTAGCCTTTGTGATTAAGGCGAGCGTATCAGCACTGAAAAAATTCCCTGCATTTAATTCGTCACTCGATGCTAATGGCGAAAATCTGATTCTCAAGCAGTACTACAACATCGGTTTTGCAGCCGATACACCGAATGGCTTAGTGGTGCCTGTGATTAAGAATGCCGATAAAAAAGGCATCGTTGAAATAGCCAAAGAAATGGGTGAGCTTTCTGCTCAGGCGCGCGAGGGCAAACTCAAGCCAGCCGATATGCAGGGTGCTACGTTTACGATTTCTTCACTCGGTGGTATTGGAGGCACAGCATTTACGCCCATCATTAATGCACCTGAAGTAGCCATTCTGGGATTGTCTAAATCAACGATCAAGCCGGTGTGGAATGGTAAAGAGTTCGCGCCACGCCTGATGATGCCGCTCTCGCTTTCATACGATCACCGCGTGGTTGACGGTGCGATGGGTGCGCGTTTTTCTGTGTATCTGGCCGAGTCTTTGGCGGATATGCGTAAGACTTTGCTGTAATCAGCGCGAGCAT
>JBIIQR010000311.1:0-2815 GCA_044341985.1 Burkholderiaceae bacterium | reverse complement strand
TCGATGTGTTGGTTGCAATGGATTTGACAGGCGGCTTCATGGATGTTCGCCTAGTCGATCACAAAGAACCCTTTTTCAATAATCCCACTGGCACTACTCGGCTCGGTAATTTTGCATCTCAGTATATCGATTTGTCGTTGCAGCATTCCATTCAGGTTCATGATCACACGACACCGACTGTCAGAGATGAGCGTTCAGCCGATTTACAAGGCGTCAATCACGGTACCGTTTCTGTAAAAGCGATCGATCAAAGTATCGTGGTGTCTGCTGCGATGGTGGCGATGGGTAAATTGGGGATGACCGATACCGGTAGCGCTTCCAGACGGCGCTCCTCTGGCGAACATTACAAGCCACTCACCTGGGAAGTGATGGTCGCGCGTGGTATGGTCAGTACAACCACCTTTACGCGCGGAGATTTTGCGCGCGCCTTTGCTAATACACGTTCCGCTGATGCCGATGCGCTCGCTGCGACTAAGCCAAACGAACCCGCATTAATTTTCAACACAGCATTAATCAGTTTGCCGTCGATAGGTCGAAATTTACTCGACAGCGAAGGGTGGCGTTATCTAAGTAGTAGCCGCCGACAAGCTCAGGCTTTGCTGGTGACTGAAAACGGTCCATTTGCTGGGGTGAATGAATTGGCACTCAGAGTGGCAGATGATCTGCCATTTATCGTCAAACAAAACGGCCAGATTTTGAAAACGACTATTCTGCCGTATGACAAAGGCTTAAAAGTACCTGGCTATGGTACTAAGCCGCCGATAGCACTATCATCAGAAAATTCTGACCCCTCCGCGCTGATAAATTGCACATCAGCGACGGGTGATCCACGATGCTTGAATCGACAACCCGAGAGCCCTCAAGCGAGTGCGTCTCAAAAGATGAAGGCCTATTTTCTGGTCGTTGATAAATCAACGCCGCTCGATCCCACCACGCCATTTGAATTGACTTTCAAATTAGGACGACAATATGGAACAAACTTTGTTCTTACGCGCGTGGAAAGAAGAGAATTTCCCTTACCTTATGATTTCAATGGTTGGCCAGCAAAGTACTATGATTTTATCGATACCGATTGGCTGGCGTTAGATTGGATGAAGGTCTGGCAAAAACGTTGGGCAGAAATTGCGGTGCTAATTACAGGCTTGCTGCTGTTGACAGCAGGTCTCATCGCGCAAAAATACGTTAGCGCTACTAGTCGTCGATTGAAATTTCTTCGTACGGCTTATCTCATTTTTACCTTAGGGTTTATTGGATGGTTTGCTCAGGGCCAACTCACCATTATTAATGTGACTGCGGCAGTAGAATCTCTTTCAGGTGGCGGAGATTTGAGTTTTCTCCTGAACGATCCCATGACAGTCATTCTATGGATCTTCACTCTAGGTACGTTATTGATCTGGGGACGCAGCACATTTTGTGGTTGGCTGTGTCCATTTGGCGCATTGCAAGAACTAATTAGCATGATTGCTAATACCGTCGGCATACATCAGCGACGCTTGCATACGGCCTTAGACGCGAAACTCAAATGGATCAAGTACGTTGTGCTGGTAACTATATTAGGTTCTATTTTTGCCGCACCATCCTTTGCCGAGCTTGCGGTAAAAATTGAACCTTTTGAGACAGCGATTAGTTTTTTCTTTATGCGTGATTGGCCCTATATTCTTTGGGCTGTTGTTTGTTTGGTTTTGGGTGTGGTGGTGTATCGTGGCTACTGTCGCTATATCTGTCCACTCGGAGCAGCGCTGGCAGCTGTGAACATATTGCAGCGCTGGTCATGGATACCACGACGTGAAGAATGTGGTACTCCGTGCCAGTCATGTCGTCATCGTTGTGAGTACCAGGCAATCACTCCAGCAGGCGCGATCACGTATAGTGAGTGTTTTCAATGTTTGGATTGTGTAGCAATTTATCAGGACGATCAGCGTTGTTTGCCTTTGATTCAAGAGCGTAAAACAGGGTCACGAATAATTTCAATTACAGAGGTAGGTAGATCATGATGCAGCGACGTCAAGTATTACGTTGGGGGATGGGATTGTTGGGTGCTGCGGCAGTAGGTAATTTTTTATCGAAAGAAGCACATTCCGCATCTTTAACCGTGTCAGATAAGTTGATTTGGCGTGAGCGTGCTTTGATTGGATTTGGTACTACCTTGTGGATTAAAGCAGCTCACAAAAATGCTGATCAACTCGAGCAAGCCTTAGCGTCTGCTGTGCAAGTGATTCGGAGTATTGAGCGGCAGATGAGTTTATTTGATCCCGAAAGCGATCTTAGTCGTTTGAATCGTTTCGGTACGCTGAAGAAGCCGGATGCTGATTTACTGGCGGTTTTAAAAATTGCTGAGAATATAGCGAGACAAAGCCAGGGGGCCTTCGATGCCAGCATGCAGCCACTGTGGGAAATCTGGTCAAAGGCAGCATCACAAAAAAGCCTGCCTACCTCGCTGGAAATTCAACGCGCACGTAAACGGGTGAATTGGCGTGCGGTGCAAGTCACACCCGATGCAATAAATTTACACATGGCCGGTATGGGTGTGTCGCTCAATGGCATTGCTCAAGGCTATGCCGCCGACAGAGTGCGAGCCACGTTACAAGCACACGGCGTTCACCATGCGATGATCGACGCTGGTGAAACGGCGTTGTTAGGTAATGCGCCAAATGATAAGCCGTGGAGTTTGAGTATTGAAAGTTCGGCTTCCCTTAAAAATCTGGGCGCAGAAAATTCGTTGCAGTCATCCTCGAGTCCGCAGAGTGAAGGAACGCCAATAGTCATTAGCGATGGCCGTGCTATGGCGACATCGTCAGATGCGCACACGACCTTT
>JBIIQR010000310.1:0-2819 GCA_044341985.1 Burkholderiaceae bacterium | reverse complement strand
GAATCTTTCAATTATGCAAGAAATTTCTCTGAAATCATAATTCCCTCAAGGCAACACTTTTTATCCATTGGAGCCAGTGTGGAACCACGTGCACAAATACACATCTAATCAGTCAACTTGTTCAACCGAGGTCACGATGAGAAAAGAAGTCCCTGTGGTCGGTGAAGACATCAAGAAAGCTCAACTTGATTACCTTTCATCAAATGGATCTACTAGTGTGCTGGGATTGCGCCAAGAGTTAGCCAATCTCAAAGAGGATCTTGACGCATTAATGTCGCATGCATCGACTCTGACTGAGAGTGAACTGTGTGAAGCCCGAGACCGACTAATGGCGCACTTTTCTTCGATGAAAAATGTAGCGCGTGGAATTGCCGGGCACGCAAGTCGCCAATTAGCTCAAAGCCGTGATGTCACGATAGAGTTCATACGCAACCGGCCGTTTCAGTCAGCGTTGATTGCTGCAGGTACGGGTATACTTTTAGGTCTACTTTTTAAACGCGATTAAAAAATAGCTCTTTTCCTTATAAATTTCCATTTGATTGAAGTAGTGAAGTACCGACGTACAAACATCATGACTCTTCGAGTCATGATGTTTTGTTTTTTTAAATAAGAACTTTTGTGTCGTCTAATTAAGTCCGACTAATGGCTGCTTGCGATGTTCCTGACGATACCCCGGTATCTTCAGCGCTGTCGCGCCAAATAGTTCGCTGCGATCCAAGTATACCCAAGGCGCCACCCAGACAACTCAGCACCGCCGCTAGTAACATTGCGGCAAAGCTTGTCCACGAAGCAGCATGGAAATTTTTGATAGCCCGAACTTCTGCGGCTCGCCCCTCTGGCGAAGCTTGTTGGGATGAGGCAGAAAGAATCAGGGCCCGATCAACAATTCCAGCGGCACGCTCACGTTGAACATTCATCGCGCTGTTTAAATAGTCTATTGCCTGATCCCGCCGACCCGACAGAATATATTCTTGCAGCACACGCAAAGAATCCGTTTCCATAGTCGGGCCCAATTGTCTATTCAACATACTGGCAACATTTGCACCAGACGGAGTAACTGCTATTTCACCTTGAATTACATTCGACACTAAACCTGAAATGAGTGATCCACCTGTCGTCGTTGCAAGTATCAACGCCAGTAAAATCGATACCGCCCAACTTATGACACCGTGCAGTACCCCATCGATCTTACGGCGCAAGCCTGACATTCGCCCTGCAATATAAGCGCCTATAAACGCAGCGATTAACATCGATACACTAGCCCACATTAATGCTCCATAGCTCAGTGTTGCGCCGAGTGCTAGATTGGCGATCGCAATGCCACTAGCAACTCCTAGCATCATTAAAACTAGCTGTACCGATACAGCAACGGCAACCCCCGCAAGTACTGCGCTCCAACAGATGGTGCTAAACAAGCCACTCCTAAGGGAGGTATTCAGCATGACACCATCATGGGAAGGTACCGTCACATTGCTTTCAATGGATGGGGATTTCATTGATATCTCCTTGCTGGTTTAACGACATGCACTTCACTACGTGCCTATGTGTGACACATAGCGATACTTATTACATCGGATAGAGCTAGCAGCCATTTCAATTTTTCGACACCACCCCGCGAGTAATTTTTACGCGATCACCTTGCTTGAGGAGTGGCTCCGACTCTTGCGCAAATGATTGAGTAGTTCCATCCTCCATACGAATAGTGATCTTATAAACAGGATCATCCATGTGACCTTTCTTGTCCACTTCATTATCTACATACGCACCGCCAGCAGCACCTGCAACAGTAGTGACAGCTTTACCCATCCCTCCACCGAATTGATATCCTAGTATTCCACCAATCGCCGCGCCAGCGAGCGTACCTAGCCCTACACTCTTAGCACGAGGAATAACCTCAATGGATTCAATCATTCCCTTTCCATTCACATGACTAGACACAGGATAGGTCTGCATTTGCGAACTTCCACCGGCGAGACCACCGGTACTTTCACATGCCGAAGAGCTTAGAATAAAAATAGTCATCAGCGTCACCCACCATTTTTTAAATATGTTTTTCTCCAATGGTGAAAGGGAGATCGCGTCTTTGTAGGATATGGGCATCTGCGATGACTTGGGATGGCTGAGTATCGCTATATTCTTCAAGCCGGTTATAGAGAGTTTTCAAACTAATTCCGAGCAAATGAGCAGCTCGCTTTTTGGCTCCACTACACAATGACAGTGTCGCCATAATCAATTGACGATCAACTTCGGCGAGCGTGATTCCAACGCGAATAGCCAAATGCCGAGAGTCTGTTGTGTATGCATCAGCCACACCTACTGACGGTGGAAAATCGATCACCTCATCAGCGAGTATGCAAGCGCGCTGTATATAATTTTTTAGCTCTCTCACATTACCTGGCCAAAGACATCGCCTTAATTCAGGCATTATTTTGGTTGATAGAATTTTCTTAGTTCTGTGCAAGTGATTAAATTCATTAAGAAAATTCCGCGCTAAAAGCTCAACATCTTCACCACGCTCACGTAATGCCGCTATTTGAATAGGAAACGTATTCAAACGATGATAAAAATCTAGCCTGAAATAGCCTTCTGCAATTGCATGGGAAGGATTTTGGTTGGTTGCCGCAATAATGCGTACATCACTTTGAATTTCGTTATCACCTCCTACACGCGTAAATTTCCCAGTCTCTAGAACACGTAGAAATTTTGCCTGTAGTGACATGGGCATTTCGATGATTTCATCCAAAAACAAAGTGCCTTCGTTGGCACGCTCGAAATACCCGCGGTGAAGGCGATCAGCTCCAGTAAAGCTTCCTTTTTCA
>JBIIQR010000309.1:0-2821 GCA_044341985.1 Burkholderiaceae bacterium | reverse complement strand
CGAAGTGGCAGTGGTGGGCGTAGAAGATAAACTCAAAGGGCAGGTAGCTGTGGCCTTCGTTGTACCCAAACAGGCAGACACAGCGACAGATCCTAAGGCACGCATGTCCTTAGAAGCTGAAGTCTGGGGATTGGTCGATAAGCAGTTAGGTGCAGTCGCTCGTCCGGCACGAGTGCATTGTGTGAATTTATTACCCAAGACACGCTCAGGTAAATTGCTACGCCGTTTGATTCAGGCGATTTGCGAAGGCCGTGATCCGGGGGATACCACCACCATTGAAGATCCTACTTCGTTGGATCAAATTCGAAACGCACTCAAGGGCTAATTAATCAATCAGCCTAGCGTTGCGATTACGGGTGTGTGATCTGAAGGTTGTTCCCATTTTCTGGGCAGCTTGTCGATCTCACACGCTGTGCAGCGCGCTGCGAGTGACGAAGAGAGTAGAACATGGTCGATACGCACGCCCATGTTGCGTCTGAAAGCCATCTGGCGATAATCCCACCAGCTATATATCTTCTCAGGTTGGGGAAACATCCTGAACGAATCGGTGAGTGGTAGTGCGCACAGTCGCTGGAAAGCGGCGCGTTCTTCATCAGAACATAAAACTTGATCTTTCCAAGCGACGGGGTCGTGTACATCAGCATCGGCAGGGGCGATGTTGTAATCACCAAGTATCGCGAGGTTGGGATGCTGCTTCAATTCAGATTCCAGCCAACGTGCCAGTGCGTCCAGCCACTTCAGTTTGTAGGCATACTTGTCGGTACCTACTGCCTGTCCGTTTGGAACATAGGCGCAAATCACGCGCATGCCATCTAAGGTGGCACTGATAATTCGTTGCTGCTCATCTTCAAACAGCGGATTATTTTTAACCACATCCGTCATCGCATGGCGCGACAGTATGGCGACACCGTTGTAGGTTTTTTGACCAGTAAACGCAACGTGATAACCGAGTGCCTCAATATCTGCCTGTGGAAATTTATCATCTGTCATCTTGGTTTCTTGTAAGCAGAGCACATCGACGGGATTAGTTTCCAGCCATTGCACCACATGCGGCAAGCGAACCTTAAGTGAGTTGACGTTCCAAGTGGCCAGTTTCATAAAAAAGATAAATTGCAGTATTAATTCGGTTTTGCAGTGCAAAATTTAGTCAAGCTAGATATCCAGCTATGCAGACCAAGCGCGTTTGAAACTCTGGGTTAGGCTATTCACCGCTTTGAGCCCATTTACTGGTTCTAAGAAAAAGAAAACTTACAATCCAAAAAAATCCTAGAGATATGCCCGCAAAAGCAAAGGGGGTGATAAATCGTGTCTGCGTCCATTCATGTAAAATTTTTTCTCTATCTTTTTTACAAAATTCCTCCAGCAATACATCATCTGGATAGGCTTTCTGCTTTTCGACGCATAGTGAGTAAAAAGAATTCGCTATGTTTTGCGTATTTCGATAATCCAGAATATAAAAAGATGAAAAAGCCAACACAAACCAAATTGCAGATAAAACAAACGGCAATCTGAATAGTTTTTTCATCTCAGCATAGCCCCTTTTCTGCGAATAGCCATTCAATGAACTGGTAGCCGCCTAATCTGGATCAGAGTAATGGGCATCAATGATGCCCATGTCTGTAGTGATGTTAATGATGATATGTCGACGTATCGTTACTTTGATTAGCCTTCTGCACGGTCAATCAGAAAGGTGGTTAGCATCGGTACCGGCCTGCCGGTTGATCCTTTAGCGCCGCCACTCTTCCAAGCGGTACCCGCGATATCCAAATGCGCCCAGGTATATTTACGGGTGTAACGTTCGAGGAAACACGCTGCTGTGATACTACCTGCCGGTGGGCCACCAATATTGGCCATATCAGCGAAATTAGATTTCAACTGTTCGTTGTAGGCTTCTTCGATTGGCATGCGCCATGCGGTATCGTTGGCGTATTTACCCGCGGCGAGTAATTCATCCGCCAATGCGTCATGCGCTTCATCGTGACGCGTGAATAAGCCGGTGTTGTGATGTCCCAGTGCAGTAATGCAAGCGCCTGTAAGGGTAGCAATATCCACCACGCAAGCAGGTTTGAAGCGTTCGACATAGGTTAGGGCATCGCACAGAATCAGCCGACCTTCTGCATCGGTGTTCAAAATTTCTATGGTCTGACCTGACATTGAAGTGACGATGTCACCTGGGCGAGTAGCGGTTCCCGAAGGCATATTTTCACAGGCAGGTATAACGCCAATGACATTCAGCGGCAGTTCCATTTCGCCTACCGCTTGCATCGTACCCAGCACCGATGCCGCACCACACATGTCGTATTTCATTTCATCCATGCCGCCACCGGGCTTGAGTGAAATGCCACCCGTATCAAAGGTGATGCCTTTACCCACCAGCACCACCGGTGCATCTTTCGCTTTGCCGCCCATGTGTTTGAGTACGATGAATTTCGGTGGCTGCACACTGCCATTCGTCACCGACAAAAAGCTACCCATCTTGAGTGCTTCGAGCTGTTTACGATCAAGCACTTCCACGCCCAAGCCCACATCGCGCGCGATGTGTTTAGCGGTCGTAGCTAGATAGGTAGGGGTGCAAATGTTGGGTGGTAGGTTGCCTAATGTTTTGGCTAAATCCATTCCGTTGGCCACGGCAACGGCTTGTTTCAGCGTGTGCTTAGTCGCTGCATCAGCCGCGTCCACTAGCAAAGTGACTTTGCGAACGCCGGATTGCGTTTCATCTTTTTTACTTTTCAGACTATCCGCCCGGAATACACTTTCGCGCAATGCTAGAACTTGGGTGCGAAGTGCCCAGTGCGCATCACGGCCTTTGATGCCATCAAGG
>JBIIQR010000308.1:0-2824 GCA_044341985.1 Burkholderiaceae bacterium | reverse complement strand
ATGCGGCGCAATTGGCACCAACACCATACCGCCCAATTCAGGATGAAGAATCGGACCACCCGCGGCCAATGCATACGCTGTAGACCCTGTGGGCGTAGAAATAATTAAGCCATCAGAGCGTTGGTTGTACATGAAGTGCCCATCCACTTCGACACGCAGTTCCACCATGCCGGCACCCGCTCCGCGCGACACCACAACGTCATTGAACGCAACGGATCGAAAAATTTCCTTGCCTTGGCGATGTACGATTCCCTCGAGCAGGGCGCGACGCTCTGATTCCAGCTTACCGTCCAACATATCGCTCAACACGGGCAGCATGCGCTCAAAGGCGATGTCGGTCATAAAACCCAATCGTCCCTGATTTACACCAATAAGCGGCACATCAAACGGCGCTAATTGGCGCGCAATGCCCAACATTGTTCCATCGCCACCAATCACAATGGCCACATCGGCGTCTTGACCAATGTCTGCCAAAGTCATGGACACTAGCTTGCTGCGTTGAAGGTCTTGCGCGGTCGCTGCTTCAAATACAACCCTAAGCCCGCGATGCTCGAGAAAATCCGCTAATTCACTCAAAGCAGCAGTGCTGGCGCCTAATTCACCGTGTTTACCGATGATGGCGACCGTAGAAAACCGTGGTGTGGGGGTGGAATTTGCGACAGACATGCTCGAGATTAGACCATAAGTAGCAGCAAACGGGACGCTTACTCAAGCCAAAGCTAGCCGATACGCAGTAAAGATTAAGGGTTTGCTGCGAACAATTTTACTATCTGAGTTAAGGAAACTGGCGCACTACCCTTGGGCTCGTTAGAATAAGGACATGCAACTCGATATTCGCGCACAAACGCTACTGAAAGCACTTGTAGAACGCTACATTGCGGACGGACAGCCGGTGGGCTCGCGCGCGCTGGCAAAAATTTCTGGCCTTGAGCTTTCACCGGCGACCATACGTAACATCATGTCCGATCTGGAAGAGCTAGGCTTAGTGGCCAGCCCTCACACCTCAGCCGGTCGTATCCCCACTCCGCGCGGCTATCGACTATTTGTCGATAGTTTGCTGACCGTTCAAACCATTGATGAAAGCAGTGTGGAATCACGACTGCAGTCCGGTGCTTCGTCGCAAAAAATTATCGCCAGTGCGGCACAGGTACTTTCCTCTTTATCTCATTTCGCTGGCGTCGTTCTCGCTCCGCGACGGGAAATGACGTTTCAGCAAATCGAATTTCTGCGTCTTTCTGAAAAACGTATTTTGTTAGTCATCGTCGCACCGAATGGCGATGTTCAAAACCGTTTGCTATTGACGGATACCGATTACTCGCCCAGCCAACTGGTGCAAGCGGCTAATTACATCAATCAAAATTATTCAGGATTATCGTTTGATGCGGTTCGCATCAAACTCAATGATGAGTTACGTGAATTACGCAACGACATGATGCGATTAATGCACGCCGCGGTTGAAGCTGGCACGGATGCCATGAGTGATGACACCGAAGATGTCGTTATTTCTGGTGAGCGTAATTTGCTGTCAATTGACGACCTGTCGTCGAACATGAGTTCATTGCGAAAATTATTTGATATTTTTGAGCAAAAGACGGGACTAGCAACGCTGCTAGATACCTCAAGCAAAGCGAGTGGCGTTCAAATTTTTATTGGCGGCGAATCGCATCTGATGCCACTGGAAGATATGAGTATCGTCACCGCACCCTACGAAGCGAATGGAAAGATTGTCGGTACTCTCGGTGTCATCGGGCCAACCCGCATGGCCTATGAGCGCGTGATTCCAATTGTCGACATCACGGCTCGTTTACTTTCCAGCGCGCTGTCGCATTCCTAAAAAATACAGGCGCTAGTCATTAATTATTCACGATGCGGACAGGCCTGTTTAGTACAGTTGCCATAAAGCGCCAAAGCATGTTCAGCCAAGGTAAAGCCACGCTCTTGGGCGATGCTGTGTTGCCGACGCTCGATTTCTTCGTCAAAAAACTCTTCAACCAAACCGCAATCAAGACAAACCAAATGATCATGGTGGGATCCATGATTGAGTTCGAAAACCGCCTTGCCTGACTCAAAATGATGTCGACTTAACAAACCCGCCTGCTCGAACTGGGTCAGTACGCGATAAACCGTTGCCAGTCCGACATCAAGATTATCAGTAAGCAGCAGTTTATAAACATCCTCCGCAGACAAGTGGCGCACGCTGCTATTTTGGAAAATCTCTAGGATTTTTAGCCTCGGCAGGGTGGCTTTCAGTCCACTGGATTTCAGATCGGCGGTTTTGGGCGGCATGTTTTCGCTTATTTAACTTGAACTGCTTTATCATATAGCGTTTACCTACTGCGCTCAACGAAAGCACCTCTCATGAAGTTTATGCAGCACTCGTCCAGTCGGTCCGCTACGTACCTAAAAGCATGTATGGCCACCGTTGCCCTGAGCGGCGGCGCGCTATTTCTGAGCGGCTGCGCTCTGAACCCTTTTGCCAGCAAACCAGTGGCGACTGACCAAAGCACCGCCACCGCTGAAGCCGGCATAGTTCAAACATCGCAATCGAAAAAACTGTTTGGCGTCTTGCCCATATATCGCGCTAACGTACAACAAGGTAATTTCGTTTCAAAAGAAATGGTGTCGCAACTCAAAGTCGGGATGACGCCTGAACAAGTGCGCTTCGTCATGGGCACCCCCCTTTTAACGGATGTATTTCATGCTCAGCGCTGGGATTATCCTTTCCGCATGCGTCGGGGTGATGGCCAAATCACCACCAGTCACGTATCCATATTCTTCAAAGAAGGTCGGGTTGAGCGGTTTGATGGTGGCGATCTGCCTCAGG
>JBIIQR010000307.1:0-2838 GCA_044341985.1 Burkholderiaceae bacterium | reverse complement strand
ACATGAAAGACACGACCATTTAAACCAAGACGAGGCTGACTAAAAAAAATGGGTCCGTTCGAGGTGAATTTAATGGCGAGGGCGAGCGCTATAAGTATAGGCGCCAGCAGGATGAGTACGCATAGCGCAAAAATTCGATCAAAAAGCTCTTTAAGTAAGCCGTTGACATCGCGTATCGGTGGACAGTTCAGCTCTACGGCTGCCATCCCTAAAAAATCGCCTGATTTGTGGCTCAACAAGCTCATCGCTGAGGTATCGGGTATCCAGCGAATATCGACCAAGCTATTTCGGAGTAGATAGTGTAATTGACGAAGCTGTGATGATTCAGTGAGCGCCAGTGTGATCCACACTTCATGCACATGATATTTTTGTATAGCGGATGGCAGTGTATGCATATCGCGAATGATTTCTATGCCTGACTGAGGGCATATTGAAGCAGAGGCATCGTATAGTCCGCAAATGACATAGCCGGTCGATTGATGATATTGGGCTCGCTTGTGTAGCTCTTTACCTGCAGCACCGTAACCAATGATGATGACGCGTCGTTGGTTGAACCCATTTTCACGCAGGCTTTGCATACAAGCGCGTATCAGTAAGTGTATGAAGGTGATGCTGGCGACCGACAAGAGGTACCAAGTAGCAATCCACGTCCATGAGAGTGAATAACTCGGTTGAGTTAGCGATACAAATAACACGCCCACACCCATAATTAAACTGAGTGACGCGGCCATCTGACAAAAAGTTATAGCGAATGGGTGTTTATGCGAAAGCATGCGAAATTCAAATCGCGGTAGCATCGGTAAAGCGAGCGCGGCACAAAAGTAAGTGACGATCAGGTGTGAATTAGAGAGTGTGTTTAGCGGTACGGACAATCGTAGTAGCGCTGCGCTGTGGGCCAATGCAAAAATGACGACGATATCGAGAACGCGCACTGCATACTCAGTGAGTGATGAATATTCTTGGGTGATGTCCCGCATGTTTCGTGTCGCGTTGTTGAATTAAGTGACGAATCTGAGCCTTGATATGGATCAGAGTTCGTATTGGACAAGTTGTGAATTTCATAAGTGCCGTCGGATTGAGATCGATCAACTAAGATTCTGTGCGCTATTATTTGCATCTATGAGTACTGAAAATTCAAATGAACCTAGCCTGTATGAGCTAATCGGTGGCGATACCCAGCTGCGATCCCTTGTCGATCGTTTTTATGACTTGATGGATTTAGAGCCTAAGTTCAAAGCGCTACGTGCGATGCATCCTGCTACGCTTGATGGTTCGCGCGACAAGCTGTATTTTTTCTTATCCGGTTGGATGGGTGGCCCAGATTTATATACGCCACGCTTTGGTAATGCGTTTCTTCGAGCCCGACATTTACCTTTTAAGATAGCCAGTCAAGAACGCGATGAATGGTTAACCTGCATGCTGCTGGCGATGCGGGATTTGAACTACAGCGAAGTAACGCAAGATAGCTTGCTTAATGGCTTGTTTGGCACAGCAGACTGGATGAGGAACTCACCCGGTTAATGTTGGAACTATCTTAGATAAAACCATCAAAGGCTAAGACAGCGACAAGCTCACCTGCAGCGACGTCGCTTTGATCATGATCTAAAACCACCATACAGTTAGCTTCCGACATGGAGCTAAGAATCCCCGAGCCTTGCGCACCGGTGAGTGTGACGTGCTGCTTACCGCTGGTATCTGTTGACACAATGGCGCGTTGATATTCTGTGCGTCCTGGTTTTTTTCGTATGGCATGCGTGCAGGCGACCTTGAGTAAGGTTTGCGCGTGCGGCTTTGTGCCCATGAGCTGATAGATGGCATCACGCGCCAAAAAATAGAATGTCGCCATAACCGCGACTGGATTTCCCGGCAGTCCAAACAATAGCGCGGTACGTCCATCGCACTGAATTTTTCCAAAGGCCATAGGGCGACCGGGGCGCATGGCAATTTTGCAGAACAGTACTTCGCCTAATCGCGCCATCATTTGACGCGTGTAATCGGCGTCACCGGCGGATACACCGCCGGTGGTGATGATCACGTCGGCTTGTGCGCACGCTTCACGCAATGCTTTTTCTAGTGATGCAGGGTCGTCTTTTACCACACCCATATCAATCGGCTCGCACTGTGCACGTACTAACATGCTGTGCAAGGTGTAGCGGTTGCTGTCATACACGCAGCCTTCATCGAGGGTTTGGCCGATGGAACGTAGCTCGTCGCCAGTAGAAAAAAAGGCGACGCGTGGCAGACGAATGACCGTAGTCTCGGCGATACCTAAAGACGCTAGTAAACCAATGTCGGCAGGGGACAAGCGTTTACCTTTGCGCAGTGCGACTGATCCGATGCGCAGATCTTCGCCAGCCAGTCGGCGATTGTCACCGGCATTTACTGTGTTCGGCGCAATGCTGATGTGCGTATCGGTTGCATCACCCACTAACTCTTGTGCAATGACGGTATCGCAGCCGCGAGGAATGGCTGCGCCTGTCATGATACGTACGCATTCACCTGATCGAACTTCCACTAGATACGGATGTCCAGCATAGGCTTTACCAACAACGTTTAACTTCGCAGGTTTATTCGATAGATCAGTCGCTATAAAGGCATAGCCATCCATAGCGGAATTATCGTAAGAGGGTACGTTGATTGGGGAGATGACATCCTGCGCAAGCACGCGCCCCAGCGCTTGTTTTAATGGCAGAGTTTCGGTATCACTTAAGGGAGTAATACTGCGCGCGATAACTTGCTTAATGATGTCAACCGGCACATCGTGCTGGTCGTTACCAGTGAGTAGATCAGATAGATCAGGGAGAATGGCTTGAGACATTCGCGTGTCGGCTTAGCCGC
>JBIIQR010000017.1:0-10302 GCA_044341985.1 Burkholderiaceae bacterium | reverse complement strand
GTAT
The DNA here is from genome assembly GCA_044341985.1 of Burkholderiaceae bacterium. GTDB lineage: Bacteria > Pseudomonadota > Gammaproteobacteria > Burkholderiales > Burkholderiaceae_D > Pernthalerella. The sequence continues at coordinate 10,298 of JBIIQR010000017.1, read as the reverse complement.
TCACGCTTATCGAATCCCACTGTAGCGGTATTAGAAGAACGCATAGCAGCATTGGAAGATGGACGCGCCGCAGTTGCCACCAGTAGCGGCATGGCTGCGCAGATGATTGCGATACTAAATATTTGTGAAGCGGGCGATGAAATTGTCGCAGCGCGCACCTTGTATGGCGGCACGCACACACAACTGGATGTCAATTTTCGTAAGCTGGGTATCAACACGATTTTTGTGGATTCCGATGACCCAGAAAATTTTGCGAAAGCCATCACACCCAAAACCAAACTGCTGTATGCAGAAACTATCGGCAATCCTTCGATGAATGTATTAGACATCGAAAAAGTTGCTGCCATTGCTGCGCAAGCCGATCTACCACTATTTATCGATAACACCTTCGCTAGCCCGTATTTGTGCCGGCCCTTTCAATGGGGCGCAGCGGTTGTGATGCATTCAGTGACTAAATTTTTAGGCGGGCATGGCACGAGTATGGGCGGTGCGATTGTTGAATCCGGCAAGTTCAATTGGGGTAACGGAAAATTTCCGACCATGACTGACCCATCGCAGGGGTATCACGGCGTGCGTTTTTACGAAACCTTTGGTGATTTTGGTTTCACCATGAAATGCCGCATGGAGGGCTTACGTACGTTTGGGCCGGCGCTCTCACCGATGAATGCTTTCCTGCTGCTGCAAGGTGTAGAAACCTTGCATCTGCGCATGGAGCGTCATTGCAGCAATACCTTAAAAATTGCCGAGTATCTTTCATCTCACCCGAAAGTCTCGTGGGTGAATTATCCCGGCTTAAAAAACAATCGCTATCACGCACTTGCGCAAAAATATCTACCTAAAGGTGCGGGCGCTGTTTTGTCGTTTGGAGTGAAAGGCGGCGCTGCAGCTGGACAAAAATTTATCGAAAACGTGGAATTTTTATCGCACCTGGCCAATATCGGTGATGCGAAGACGTTGGTAATTCATCCGGCCTCGACTACCCATCGTCAACTGAGTGAAGAACAACAAGTGGCCGCTGGCGTGCCGCCCGATTTGATTCGTTTAGCCGTTGGCATTGAATCGGTTGACGATATTCTTTGGGATATTGATCAGGCGCTGTCTAAGACCTAAATCAAAGACCTGATTCAAGCAGACAAGCAGAATTAGGCAATCAGTCGCTGCACTAGCCACACCGTTGAAGTCGCTAGTACAGCGAGCGATCCCCAGGTCATGACGCGTCGTTTGCCTTCTTCCGAACGAACCAGCATCAACACAGGCAGCGCCACCGCGAGCACGGTGGATAGCTGACCCAACTCAACACCCACATTAAATGCAATCAGCGTTTCTAAAAAGTAGTCTGAGGCCAGGCCCAGATCTTTTAAGCCATTCGCAAATCCTAATCCATGAATCAGTCCAAACACAAAGGCTAGCTGCCAGTGATTGAATTGATATTTTTTTTGTAGGTTCATCGCCGCTGACGCCATGATGGAAAAAGCGATCAGCGATTCGATGAGTTTTTCCGGAAACGACACCAAATCAAACGTTGCTAACGCCAACGTAATGGAATGCGCAATCGTAAACGCAGTAATCACCTTCAAAGCAAAAAATTCTGCCTTGCGATTCACTCGTGCTTCGGGCGCTGCCTCGTCTGATAAAGCCAATTCAGCGCTTTTTTTCCACAACATGATTCCGGGCAGCAGTAGCGTCAACAAAAACAACAGATGATCGAAACCTTCCCAAATATGTTTGGCACCCTCTTTGGCAAACAAATAAATCGTTGAAATGCGTTTAGTCTCACCCAACGCAAACCGCTGAATCGCATTCGATTGATCGATAACTGATGAAATTTCATCCCCATTCAGTGCCAAGCGAAGAAAGGCGCGGCCTAAGCGATCGTTCTGCGTAAAAAATTCATAGCGAACAACGACGAAGCGAGCGTTAGGGTCGATCGCAGGCCCAACGAATTGCTGCCTGACATACAAGCCATCGTTGTGAACAGCAACGGATTGCGCGGTAAATTCCAACGGCAACAATTGCTCATCGATTTCAAGCTTTAGGGATTTTTGTATGGCTTCGGTGATCGGCTCTTGCAAAGACTTCAGCTGATCAGCCGTGGGTGGGGGTTCGCTTTCTTTGCCAGGCTTTTGCAGTAAGTTACCCAGATCACGCACATAAAAATCTAAATCAACGGCTAAATGCCCGTCGACTTGGCGAATATTAAGGTAACTATTTCCTGTCTGATGCGCATAGCCCGCACTGAATGCGCCAAAGGCTAGCCACAAGCAGAAGCCCACCAAGATTTTGTATAGCCGTGATGGGATGCCCACTGTGTTACCTACCCTTGCCAATGCCATTATTGCGCCAGTGCCTCAAGCGTTAATAGCTTCAAACTCTGCGGGTAATCCTTTTGCAGTTCTTGAACCATTTTTTTGAATTTTTTCTGTCCGTCGTCTTTAGACAGTACCTGCTGATTAATCGCTTGCAGATAATGAATCCCGAGGATGAAGCGAACCTCTTCGGCATTCACCAAGGTATTTTTTGATTTCAGCAAGCCCTCGCCCAAACCTATCATCTCAATCAACTCTTCTTTGGATTGAGAAAATGGCGCCAAAGGATTGTCGGCAAAGCTGTCGTAAAAATGACTCTTCATCAGCATGAAACGCGCATGCTCAACAAACGGTGCTTTAGGATCGAGTTTTATCGCTTCTCTGTAGCTTTTCAAATGCGATAGATACAATCCGGTCTTTGGTGACGCCTCAAGCTTGTCGGGAGTGCGACTCAGCTCGTTCAACAATAACGACGTTTCTAAACCTTTGACAATGCCGTGGCTAATCATGTCTTGATTAAACAAGTCTCTTAGCTCATCGACGGTGATAGCAATCTGGTACTGAGCTTTGGCGCGAGCGCTCGCTGGTTCTTTAGAATTTAAAACATTGCGCATTTCTTGTAGCTTAGAGATATAGTTTTTTCTGGCTTCACTGTTGATGGAATCATGCGCTACCACCGCTTGGGTGGTAAGCGCACTAACGACCACAACACAGCCAAAGAAAACTGAACGCAAATTACTCATCATTGCTCAACCGGCTTATCAGGCATTTCTAATTTTTCACCATTGAAAAAGGCTTTCGCACCCGGATGAACATTCATGCCAAATTTACCTTTACCTGGATTGACTAACTGCAACCGGTTAGCATCTTGCATCAATGAAGCCGCAATCAAAAAACCATGATGCAATGGTAGATCGGGACGCGTAACTAACAGGTACTTACCGTTATCAACCAGTACTTCAAGTGGCAAGGGAGCATAGTCTTCAAACGGAGGCGAACCCGTAAACATCAGGCGTGCGTGCATGTACGATAAAACAGCGAGCTTGGTCTGATTCGTTTTCAATAACGCAGCAATGCGAGGCATGTCATGCGCGCGACTCACCAAGGCACGGCTAAGCGGAAGTTTTTCGCGTAATACCGCAACCCATTCATCCCCTACTTCGTCGCCTGGCAAATCAGCGTGCGAGGTCATGACTTGAAGATTACGTTTTCGGAAAATATCCCACTGTGCGTAAGGCGTGTGGGCAAAGCTAGAAATAGCGGGTAACGTAATGCCAGCAAACAGCGCGGCTGCTCTGGTAATAAATTGTCTTCTGAACATGGTCTTTCCAAAAAAAGAGCGAGGTAAAACCTCGCTCTTAAGTGTGCTTCATTTCAATGAATTATTTATCAAAAATATCCATTGGGCAAATCGTAGTCACTGCATAGTTAGGAACGTCAACAACGTTACTGATACGCAGATCGCAAGCAACGCTGGTCACAACAAACGCTTGCTCTTTAGTCAGACCTTTGGTGACCTTGAGCCAGTCGATCATGTTGATCAGGGAGTTACGTGCAGCCAGTGTGACATCGTTTGACAAATTAGTCAGTGGCTTGATTTTCGCGCTATCCAAATATGTCCACTGTGGTGGAACTTCGCCAGCCGCTTTCAAAGGATAACCAACTACAGCGTGAAATCTATCTGGCTCGAGTTTTTTGATCTGCGAACCACCTTCAAACATTGGCTGCTTAACCACCGAAGCCATACCTTTACGAATCGATGTTTCAACGGTCACGATAGCGCCCATTTCGATCGCTGTACCAGCAACTTCGCCATCGCCTTGCGCAAAGTGCACGTCACCGATGAACAAGCCACAACCATCAATAAAGCAAGGCAACAGCAAGGTTGTACCTTCAACCATTTGTTTCACGTCCATGTTACCGCCGTTTTCACGTGGTGGAATGGTACGCAAGCACTTGTCTTTATGGCTGCCCTTCGGGCCGCAAATTTCAGCAGGACGAGCACTGGTTGGCTCAGGAGGCAATGCCACACCGCCAGCGGCTGCCAGTTGTGTTTCACGTGCCAACCATTTATCGACTTCTTCAGCGCCTGGCATCACACCAACCGAACCCATGAAACCATTCATAGGAATACGAACGCCAGGAACTTCCGCCGATACCGCTTCAACGCGGTTCAGTTTCCAGTTAGCGACGAACGGCTCAGTGTACAGATCTGGCAAGAAACCAAAACCAGGAATGATGGTGGTGTAACCATATTCATTCGGAGTGACGTTGATCAGTTTGATAGCCAACACGTCGCCGCGCTTTGCACCTTCGATGTAGATTGGGCCAGTCATTGGGTGAATCAAGTTCACGTCAATTGCTGTCACGTCTTTTGGTTTCGAATTGATGTTCAGGTTCGAATCCAGCGCGTCACGGGTGTGCACAACGATTTGATCGCCTGGTTTTGCACGGGCTACCGGCTTGATCGCTGGGTGATAACGGTTAAAGCAATTTGGGTCTTGCTCGCAATGAGCGCCCTTCTTTTTGATTTCAACGATGTTCTGAGTCTTAACGTCAGCCGTATCTGCAAAAGCAGACGGGCCAATGGCTGATGCCAGCAGGGCAACCAGCACGGCGGGAATTAAACGCATTACAAATCTCCGGTGGGTGTGTAAAGAGTGGGTTTCTTCTAGTACCACTGTGACGCAACTTCAAAAGCAACAATTGAACTTCACAGTCCAACCCCATTGTTGCCAAACAGCACCACTTTGTCCAGAGGAACTTCTTATAAATTCAATGAGAAGTGACGTCGGCCGCTGATTAAAGCGACCCATTTGCGATAGTAGTGCGGCGGCGCACCATAAAATAGCAAGGCTGCACCGCGGGCTTGCTAAAAGTTAATTAGATTTTCAATAGTTTATTGAAATATAGATTGTATTCAGGTAGACTGTTCTCATATTAACTTCAGGGTCGACCAAGTACCCCATGACCGAACACACCACCACTGAACTCGACCTAGCCACCATGCGCGACGCCGCCAACAATGCGTGCGCCCTGATGCGAGTGATGTCTAACCCGGACCGACTGATGCTGTTATGCCAGCTAGCTCAAGGTGAGCGCCGCGTCGGTGAGTTAGAAGAACTACTCGACATACAACAACCCACTCTCTCGCAACAGCTCGCTGTGTTGCGAGAAGAAGCATTAGTAGAAACACGTCGCGAAGGTAAGCAAATTTACTATCGCGTAACCAGCCAAGCGGCACTGGCAGTGATTCACGTTCTTTATCAACAGTTTTGCGAAACACCTGAAGGAGATTCAGCATGATCCTAGACACCTTGCATTTCACCCCCGGCATGTCGCTACTCGGTGGACTGCTAATTGGCACTGCATCGGCACTGTTTATTCTTGCCAATGGTCGTATCGCAGGTATTAGCGGCATTCTCGGCGGGCTGTTGCGGCCGACGTCGGGTGATGTGATGTGGCGATTGGCTTTTTTGCTAGGTCTGATCATTTCACCCGCAGTTTTAGCACCGTTTGTGGCACCGGTTATACCCACGATTGAAGCCGGCCCAACGACTCTGATTATTGCAGGTCTATTGGTGGGCATAGGCACTCGCTACGGCGGCGGCTGCACGAGTGGTCATGGCATCTGCGGTTTATCCCGCTTGTCACCTCGCTCACTCATTGCAACCCTGGCCTTCATGGGCGGGGGAATGGCCATCGTGTTTGCGATGCGTCACCTGCTCAACCAAGCATAAAACGCGCACTGATTGAATTGGAGCTAAAAATGAAAACGCATTTAGATACGGCATCGTCCTTTATTGTGGGTCTGATTTTCGGCATCGGCTTGATTTTTGCCGGCATGACCGACCCTTCCAAGGTGATAGGCTTTCTGGATATTGCAGGTCTGTGGGACCCCTCGCTAGCCTTCGTAATGGCGGGCGCTATTTTGGTCGGGTTAGTGGCCTTTCGCTTTGCTAATCGTCGAACGATGAATTTTTTGGGCGGTGCTATCCGACTCCCAACTAAAAACGATATCGACAAGCGTCTGATCGTGGGTAGTCTGCTATTTGGCGTAGGCTGGGGCATGGCGGGCTTTTGTCCTGGGCCAGCTCTGGTTACGCTGGGTACGGGCGCGCCTCAAGCTGTCATTTTTGTACTCTCTATGATCGCTGGCATGGCATTATTTGAAGGTGCGGAGCGGCTGATGAGTGCACGCGATGCACGCGATGTCGCCGTTGTACCCAGCGACACCCCGGCAACCCCGCTGTAAGATTCACCTGGTAATTTCAATTGACTTGATTCAAACGAGGAGACTGTGATGATGAAAAATATTGGTGCTACCGACCGCGCACTTCGTATCTTTATCGGCAGCTTGCTAATTCTGCTGTCACTACTGAACATCATCGGGCCGTGGGGCTGGTTAGGTCTAATACCAATTGCGACGGGCGCATTCCGTTTCTGTCCTGCCTACGGAATTCTTAAACTCAACAGCTGCCCAGTCGATACACGCTCAACCGATACACACTAAGCTCATGCCTAAAGTTCGCTCAAAAGGTTTTTCCAATCCTGCGGCAACCTGGGATGCGCGTTTTGCTGCAGCTGACTACATCTTTGGCAAAACGCCGAATGTGTGGTTGGCGCAGCATAGCGAACTGCTGATCAACGGCGGCAGTGCACTGGCCGTAGCTGATGGCGAAGGTCGCAATAGTGTTTGGATGGCTGAACGCGGGATGCGGGTTGATGCCTTTGATATTTCACCTATCGGTGTAGACAAAGCGCGTCAGCTTGCCTTGGCCGCGAATGTAACGGTGAACTTCAATGTGAGCGATTGCGATGATTGGCACTGGCAGCCGAATCACTATGATTTGGTGGTCGCGATTTTTATACAATTTGCTGACCCCGAATCGCGCACACGTTTATTCAAACGAATGAAGGAAACCCTGAAACCAGGCGGACTTCTTTTACTACAAGGTTATTCGCCTAAGCAATTGGACTATAAAACCGGCGGACCACCACGGCTAGATCATTTTTATACCGACGATTTACTACGTGCTGAATTTTCAGACATGGATATTATCGAGCTAGAGAGCTACGAAGAAGTGCTGCGTGAAGGTACGCAGCACAGTGGGCAATCGGCACTCATCGGTTTGGTCGCTAAAAAAATCTAAGTAACTACGTATGACGCCTTAGCTCTTACCGCGTATTCCCAGTCGGTTTAACAAAGCACGATCGTCTTCGACTTCAGGATTACCGGTAACGAGTAATTTATCGCCGTAAAAAATCGAATTCGCACCCGCCAAATAACACAGGGTCTGAATACCCTCACCTAACTGGCGTCGTCCCGCAGACAAACGCACGCGTGCTTTCGGCATAGTGATGCGAGCTACCGCGATAGTACGAACAAATTCCAACGGATCGAGTGCTTCTTGCTCAGCCAACGGTGTACCTTCCACCGCGACTAAATGATTGATTGGCACCGACTCGGGATACGGATTCAAATTGGCTAATTGCGAGATCAGACCCGCACGTTGCTCACGCGTTTCGCCCATGCCGACGATACCACCGCAACACACTTTCAATCCCGCTTCGCGCACATGTTCTAGCGTGTCTAATCGATCTTGATAATCGCGTGTACTGATGATGTCGCCATAAAATTCAGGCGCCGTATCTAGATTGTGGTTGTAGTAATCCAAACCAGCATTACGCAAACGTTCGGCTTGCTCTTCTTTCAGCATACCTAAAGTAGCGCAGGTTTCCATGCCTAAGGCTTTAACTGCTTTAACCATGTCTTCAACGGCATCGAGGTCACGATCTTTCGGTGCGCGCCAAGCAGCTCCCATACAAAAGCGCGTCGCACCGCTATCCTTAGCTGCCTGCGCCGCTGCGACGACTTCTTCTACCGGCATCATTTTTTCAGCCGTTACACCAGTATCGTAATGCGCCGATTGCGGGCAATAACCACAATCTTCCGGACAGCCTCCGGTCTTAATCGACAACAGCGTCGCTAGCTCAACTTCATTGGCATCGAAATGCTCACGATGTATTTTTTGTGCACGCCACAGTAAATCATTAAAGGGAAGCTCAAAAAGTTTCACCACTTCAGACACGGGCCAGATATCGCGAGCAGCCGCCAAGGTCGCAATTTTGTTACGAGCAGCGTGAAAGGTAATGGGTTGCGATGACATGCATGAATCCTGTGTAAATAAGATCAGTAATTATAGTGAAAGACTATCTTGGCCAATTGGATAACTGCGAAAAATCCAGCTTATCGACCGCAAGCGCCGCAGACGGCACCGACATCCACGGCAAACTACCTAAGCAAGGTGCAGGCAAACGCTCACGCAAAGCTTCTATGTTGGCGGCCTGATGCGGCATCGCCGGATCAATCTGATTAACTACCCACGCTGCCAAACGTAAACCTCGTGCTGCGATCGCCTCAGCGGTCAGAAAGGCATGATTCAAACAACCTAAACGTAGACCAACCACGAGGATAACATCAAGCTGCAATCGCGCTGCGATGTCGGCCAAGTCGGTCTGGGGTGTCAGGGGCACACAAAAACCGCCCGCACCCTCAACAATGACGGCCTCGGTTTTGGAGCGTATTTGCTCGAAGGCAGTAAAAATAGTAGCCGGATTAATTTGCTGGTCTTCCAATGCAGCGGCCACATGCGGAGCAGCGGCTTCTTTAAATAAATAGGGTGAAATCAAATCCGTCGGCATGATCACATTCGCCTCGTTACTCAAGAGCGCGACATCTTCATTCCAACGTTTTCCATCGCGCTGCTCAGCGCCCGCTGCCACCGGTTTCATTCCCGCCACTTTCAGCCCATGACTCGCCAGACTGCGAATCAATGCCGCTGACACGAGCGTCTTACCCACATTGGTATCGGTTCCGGTGACGAAATAGTCTGGTCTATTCAACATAACTAGGCTCTCTCAAGGGTGTTCACGTGGCTAGCTAATTGCGCCACTTGTTCATGGGTATGCGCGGCCGATAACGTCACTCGCAATCTTGCGGTGCCTACAGGGACCGTGGGGGGACGCACTGAGCCCACCCAAAAACCGTGCTCGCGCAATTGATGTGCCGCTGACATCGTGCGTGCGTTATCACCAATCAGCACCGGCTGTATCGGCGTCTCGGATTCAAGCATCTGCCAGTGCTTCAAATTGACAGCCGATTTCCATTGAGCGATACGTTCGTTTAGTACAGCGCGACGCCGCAGTCCCTCGTCACCCGAAATAATTTTAAGACTCGTCAACAATGCATGTGCTAATGCAGGAGGCGAAGCGGTGGAATAAATATACGGACGCGCGCGTTGTATCAACCATTCGATAATGGTCTCATGCGCTGTAATGAACGCGCCCGCGACACCGGCCGCTTTACTCAACGTGCCTATCAAAATTAGTCGCTCAGAGCGAAGAGAAAAATGTTCGATCAAACCACGCCCTTGTTTACCCAGCACGCCAAAGCCGTGCGCATCATCGACGATCAACCACGCATCATGCACTTCACACAGACGAACTATCTCGGTCAGCGGTGCGATATCACCATCCATACTAAACACGCCATCGGTGACAATAAGTTTGCGCTCAGCGGTACTGGACGCTAGCATCGCACTCAAGGCCGCCAGATCGCGATGCGGGTAGATACTGACTTTTGCGCGTGATAAACGCGCAGCATCAATGAGCGATGCATGATTGAGTGCTTCAGAAAAAATCTCAGAGTGAGTATCTGCCAAGGCTGTAATAACCGCCAGGTTGGCCATATAACCGCTAGATAAATACAGCGCGCGCCCTGAAATCATGTAAGGCGAAAAAAGGTCAGCCAATGCATTTTCAAGTTTCTCATGTGCGCATGAATGGCCGCTAATCAAATGTGATGCTCCACTGCCCGCGCCGTAAATGGATACACCCTCGCGCAATGCTTCAATCATCAGCGGGTCAGCAGCGAGGCCAAGATAGTCATTACTGCAAAAGGCAATCAGCTCACGACCATCAACCTGCATT
>JBIIQR010000306.1:0-2844 GCA_044341985.1 Burkholderiaceae bacterium | reverse complement strand
ACGTTGCAGAAATGGCGGATGCCAATGCTGAGGCTCAAGCTCACGACACGTCGGCTGATCAGGATGCGCCAGCGCAGGAATCTACGATTGATGCGGCTGCCGACGATGTCGCTGACAGTCAAGAAAGTCAGCCAGACGTTGCTGTAGCAGATGCGACTAGCGATGAGCATCATGCGCAGATCGAAGCGGAGCAATCAGCCGAACAGTCATCGACCGCAGCAGAGTCATCCGACGAAGTAAGTTCAACAGAAGTTGAATTAAACGCGGGTGTATCCCAGCCTGAGCCTGAAGTGTCACCGACTCTTAATAATGAGGCAGTAAATCAGCTGATAGAAACAGCTCGCGAAGAAGCGCGTATCGAAGCGCATGCAGCAGGATTTCAAGAGGGCTTGGAAGCTGGTCTGGAGCAGGCTAAAACTGAGATGCAAGCTGTAGTTGATGAGAAGCTTGATGTCATCGATCAAATGATTAAAGGTTTGCATCAATTAGAGCGTGATCCGAATACCTTGTTTGAGCCAATGAAAAAATTGGCAATGCACTTAGCGGAACAATTAGTGCGTGGTGAGTTAACACAATCAGCGCAAGTGATAGCGCGCTTGGTGGACAATTGTTTGCGTGAATTAGCGGCCAGCGGCGAAAAAGCCGTGATCGTTCATCTCAATCCAGAAGATCTCGAACAATACAAACCGCTGATCGCTCAGTTTGGTGACAGTATGGTGTTGCGTCCTGATGCCTTGCTCTCACGAGGTAGCGTGCGTGCGACGCTAGACGGAAGTGTGGTTGAAGATTTGATTGATAGGCGGACCAAAGGACTGAGTAAATCGTTGGCACAGCCAGTGGCCTCAAGTTGGCGTCCTGCGTTGGCGACACCTAGCGTTAAGCCAAAAGAAAATATGGCGCCCAAGCCTGCCACTACAATTAATCCCAATGCTGCAGTTACCGTAACGTCGACAACCGATGCTCAGGATGAAATGGATCAGCAAGAGTCTAATCACGAGAACGATCTCATGGTCGATGAATTGTCCGAGGGTCACATCGAGGATAACCAAGCCGACCGTAATGATGAAACGCATTCATGATTCATTTTTCTGATGTCGTCGATCATTTGATCGATCAAACCACAGCGCCACCAGCGGCCCACACGGGTACCTTGGTGCGTTTGGTTGGTATGACATTAGAAGCGCGCGGCATCATGGCGCCTTTAGGTGCGTTGTGTGAAATTGAAGGCAGTGGTGAGCATCGCGTTTCAGCGGAAGTCGTCGGCTTCAACGATCAAACCTTATTTTTGATGCCATTCACCGATCCCGTGGGTATAGGCCCCGGCGCGACGGTGAGGGTGATTACCCATTCTTCGGAAGCTAAGTTAGGACCAGCCTTATTAGGTCGTGTGATTGATGCGTTTGGTCAGCCGCTTGATGGTATGCCGGCACCTGATTGTCCTGATCGTGTTCCTTTGTTGGGTGTGCCACTCAATCCTATGGAGCGTGGCCCGATTAATCAAGTGCTGGATGTCGGTGTTAAAGCGATTAATGGTTTGCTTACTTTGGGGCGTGGTCAACGGATTGGTTTAGTTGCAGGCTCAGGTGTAGGTAAAAGTGTTTTGCTTGGCATGATTACGCGCTTTACCAAAGCTGATGTGGTTGTGATTGGTTTGATTGGTGAGCGTGGTCGCGAAGTGCAAGCGTTTATTAACGAAGTGCTCGGTCCTGAAGGTCGTGCGAAGTCAGTGGTTGTTGCTGCACCAGCGAATATGTCGCCGGTGAGTCGACTCAAAGCCACCCATTTAACGCATGTGATTGCGGAATATTTTCGTGATCAAGGAAAAAATGTCCTCATGTTGATGGATAGTCTGACGCGTGTCGCCCATGCGCAGCGTGAGATTGGATTAGCTATTGGTGAGCCACCTACTTCAAAAGGTTATCCACCGTCCGTTTTTGCTTTACTACCGAATTTGATTGAGCGAACCGGTGTCGGTCGAAATGGTTATGGTTCTATTACCGCTATCTACACCGTATTAGCTGAAGGGGATGATGCGCAAGATCCTATCGTTGATATTGCACGTGCATCTCTCGATGGTCAGGTGATGTTGTCAAGGGACTTGGCGGATGCAGCGCATTATCCAGCGATTGATTTAAATGGTTCGATTTCACGTGTGATGCAAAATTTACTGAGTCCCGATGAACTCAGGCAGGCAAATCGTCTTCGACGATTATGGTCGCTGTATCAGCAAAACCGTGATTTGATTTCCGTCGGTGCCTATGAAGCAGGATCCAACGCGGATATTGATCTGGCTATTTTGATGCGTAATCGATTAGAAGATTTTCTCAGACAAGATATGCATGCCGGTGTGGACTCGCAGACAACTCGTCGAATGATTAGCGATTTGATGGCAGTTTAAGGCTTGATGCTGCCCGGAGCTGATACTATCTCCTTACCATGAACAGAACTTGGAAAGTGCTGCAGCAGCGCGCAGAAACCGCCACGCAAGAAGCGCAGGGGGCCATGCAGACTGCGCGCAGCAAAGTCACTCAGCTTGAGGCTAGTCTGGCTCACATCGAAAAACTCAAAGTCGATTATCTCGAGCGCTATAGCGTCGCACAAAAAGAAACGCATTCCATCAGCGATAACATCGCCTACCGTCGATTCATCGATCATTTGAATGGCTTACGTCATCGGGTACTTGGGCAATTATCTGCAGCACAAAACGCTTTCGATGCGACCCAAGTCGCGTTAGCGACGGCTAGACGAGAACAAGCCAAGATGGAAGCCATGGTCGAACGTGAAGCACGAAATGATGCCGCCGCCGAAGCCAAAAAAGATCAACGCGCGCTGGATGAAACGGGC
>JBIIQR010000305.1:0-2851 GCA_044341985.1 Burkholderiaceae bacterium | reverse complement strand
TTACCAATGCCGTCGGTATGGCACTCGCTGAAGAACTGTTGGCGGCAGAATTTAATAAACCAGGTTTTGATGTCATTAATCACCATACCTTTGTGTTCATCGGTGATGGTTGTTTGATGGAAGGTATTAGTCACGAGGCATGTTCGCTTGCAGGAACGCTGCAGCTTTCAAAACTCATCGTCATGTATGACGACAACGGTATCTCTATCGACGGTAAAGTCGACGGATGGTTCCGTGATGACACGCCAAAACGTTTCGAAGCCTATGGCTGGAATGTGCTGCCGAATGTCGATGGTCATGATGTCGCTGCGCTAGACGCAGCAATAGCAAAAGCAAAAAAATCAGATCGTCCTACACTGATTTGCTGCAAGACCGTGATCGGTAAAGGTGCCCCCACCATGCAGGGCACGGACAAAGTTCACGGGGCGGCATTAGGTGATGCTGAAATTGCTGCAACCCGTGCAGCGATAGGCTGGCCGCATCCGCCGTTTGAAATTCCTGCCGACGTCTATGCTGCCTGGGATGCGAAGAAAAAAGGCGCTGCGCTACAGACTGAGTGGGCAACGCGATTTACGTCGTACCAACAAAAATTTCCTGCGGAAGCCGCTGCACTCGAGCGCCGCATGAAAGGTGATTTGCCCGCCGATTATGAGCCGCTAGTGGCGCGAATGATTGCGGCATGTGTCGATAAAAAAGAGACGATTGCAACGCGTAAGGCTAGTCAAAACGCTATTCAAGCACTCGCGCCATCATTGCCTGAGTTGTTGGGTGGATCAGCTGATCTTACCGGCTCCAATCTCACCAACTGGAAAGAATGTATTGCGGTTCGTGCCGGGCAGCCCGGTAACCACATTAACTATGGTGTACGTGAATTTGGTATGAGTGCCATCATGAACGGCATTGCACTCCATGGTGGTTACATTCCGTTTGGCGCGACGTTTCTAACTTTTTCTGATTACAGTCGGAATGCACTGCGTATGGCGGCGTTGATGAAGCTGCGTTCAATTTTTGTGTTCACGCATGATTCGATTGGTTTGGGAGAAGACGGACCTACGCACCAGTCGGTAGAACACGTTTCTAGTTTGCGCTTGATTCCCAATCTTGATAACTGGCGTCCGTGTGACACGGTGGAATCCGCGGTTGCTTGGGCACACGCGATTAGCCGTAAAAATGGACCCACAACCTTGATTTTTTCTCGGCAAAATTTGCCGTTTATGGAGCGTACTCAAACGCAAATCGATGCAATTCAACGCGGTGGCTACATACTTAAGGATGCAGCGAACGCGAAAGCCGTACTGATTGCTACGGGTTCGGAAATCGAGCTAGTAATGAAGTCAGTAGAGGCATTGAGTGCTGAAGGAATTCCGGTGCGAGTAGTTTCCATGCCGAGCGCCGATGTGTTTGACCGTCAGGATGCAGCCTACAAGGCGAGCGTTCTGCCCAAGGGCTTGCCGCGAGTTGCGGTGGAGGCGGGTGTCACCGATTTTTGGTTTAAGTACGTCGGACTAGATGGTGCGGTTGTGGGCATTGATACCTTTGGTGAATCAGCTCCTGCTGGCCAGTTGTTCAAGCATTTTGGTTTCACGACCGAGAACGTCGTGGCTACTGTCAAATCAGTGCTTCACTGATTGGCAAAGAGACCCATTTCTATTAAAAGTTTTAGGAGATCTTCATGACTATTAAAGTCGCCATCAATGGCTATGGCCGCATCGGCCGCAACGTCCTTCGTGCTCACTACGAAGGCGGCAAAAAAAATGATATTCAAATTGTTGCGATCAATGATCTCGGTAATGCCGAATCCAATGCGCATCTGACACGTTACGACACGGCACACGGAAAATTTCCCGGTACTGTGGTCGTTGATGGTGAGCATATGATCGTCAACGGCGATAAGATTCGCGTCTTCGCACAACGTAATCCTGCTGATATCCCTTGGGGCGAATTGGGCGTAGATGTGGTGTTGGAATGTACCGGTTTTTTCACTACTAAAGAAAAAGCGTCTGCGCATATTAAAGGTGGCGCGAAAAAAGTCATCATCTCGGCACCTGGCGGTAAAGATGTTGATGCCACTGTAGTGTTTGGCGTGAATCAAAACGTCCTTAAATCATCCGATACTGTCATTTCAAATGCTTCGTGTACGACCAATTGCTTAGCTCCATTGGTTAAGCCTTTGCACGACAAAATTGGTTTGGTGAATGGTTTGATGACCACGGTTCATGCGTACACCAATGACCAAGTGTTGACCGATGTGATGCACGAAGATTTGCGTCGCGCGCGTTCAGCAACGCAATCAATGATTCCAACCAAAACCGGCGCAGCCGCTGCAGTAGGATTGGTACTGCCTGAATTGAATGGCAAGCTTGATGGCTACGCGATTCGCGTCCCCACCATTAACGTGTCTATTGTTGACCTTTCCTTTATCGCGGCGCGCGACACCACCGCTGATGAAGTGAATGCCATCATGAAAGAAGCTTCTAACGGTGCACTCAAAGGTATTTTGACTTACAACACCGAGCCTCTGGTTTCAGTGGATTACAACCATAATCCAGCATCCAGTAATTTCGATGCCACCCTGACCAAAGTCTCCGGTCGCCTCGTTAAAGTCTCTTCTTGGTATGACAATGAATGGGGCTTCTCGAACCGTATGTTGGATACGACGGTCGCGTTGATGGGTGCGAAGTAAGTAAGAGGACGGTAGCCCCATTCAATGCGGCGCAGGGTAACCCGAAGGGTTAGCCGTAGCCACAATCGAGAGCCGCGTTAGCGGCAATTGATTATCAGGCTTCTCGAACCGTATGTTGGATACGACGGTCGCGTTGATGGGTGCGAAGTAAGTAAGAGGACAGTAGCC
>JBIIQR010000304.1:0-2864 GCA_044341985.1 Burkholderiaceae bacterium | reverse complement strand
ATGCTATTAACGCTTTTGATATTGAGTGGCACCAAACATCATTTCTCTGGCTTTATCGTCCACCAGTGGTTTGCGCAGATGCGTAAGCACTTCCACACCGCGTTGCACTGCTGGGCGCGCAGCAATCTCATCATGCCAACGCTTGGCGTGAGGATAGTCATCCCAATCGATGCCTTGATTTTTCCATGATCGTGTCCATGGAAAGCAGGCTATATCAGCGATGGTGTAGTCGTCGCCGGCGATAAAGGCATGGTTGGCTAGTTGTCTATCCATGACGCCATACAGTCGTTTGGCTTCATTGGTGTAGCGGTTCACGGCGTAGTCAATTTTCTCGGGTGCGTAGATACGAAAATGATGCGCCTGACCGAGCATAGGGCCCAATCCACCCATCTGAAACATGAGCCACTGTAAGACAGTGAATTTTTCTCTATCGGTTTTGCCTAAAAATTTATCTACTTTACTAGCGAGATAAATCAAAATCGCTCCCGATTCAAATACAGAAAAAGGTTGGCCGTCGGGGCCATCAGGATCAACGATTGCAGGAATTTTATTATTGGGAGAGATCGCCAAAAAATCTGGTTTGAATTGATCGCCTTCACCAATGTCGATGTTGTGCGCACGAAAGGGCAGTCCGCATTCTTCGAGCATGATGTGAACTTTGTGGCCATTCGGTGTGGCCATGGAGTAGACGTCGATCATCGTGGAGTTCTCCAATGAATAAGCGCCAGGTTACCCCGGCGCTTTGTTACTTAAACAATGCACGCAAACAAAGCGCTTAATTATGAGCGTGTAATAGGTAGATCGAGTGATTCACCAGGCAAACTGGCATATTTCGATAATTCGATCTTCGCAATGGCGTTACGGTGCACTTCATCCGGACCATCCGCAATACGTAGAGTACGGTTATGCGCCCACAATTGCGCTACGGCGAAATCGTCAGACACACCGCCACCACCATGCGCTTGAATAGACCAGTCGATGATTTGTTGTGCCATGACTGGCGCAAGGACTTTAATCATAGCGATCTCACTCTTCGCTACTTTATTACCGACGGTATCCATCATGTAGGCTGCTTTGAGTACCAACAAGCGAGCACTATCAATCATGATGCGGGACTCAGCGATACGTTCACGCCATACGCCTTGCTCAGATACTTTTTTACCGAAAGCGATACGTGAATCAATGCGTCTGCACATGAGTTCCAGAGCGCGTTCAGCAGTACCAATGGCGCGCATGCAATGATGAATACGACCAGGGCCAAGGCGACCTTGAGCGATTTCAAAACCACGGCCTTCACCTAACAATATATTCGATACAGGTACACGCACGTTTTCAAATTTAACTTCGCAATGACCGTGAGGCGCATCATCGTAACCAAATACAGACAACGGACGAACAACGGTTACGCCTTTGGTATCCGCAGGTACCAAAATCATCGATTGTTGTGAGTGACGTGGTGCATCGCCATCTGTTTTACCCATCAAGATATAAATCTTGCAGCGTGGATCGCCCGCGCCTGAGGTCCACCATTTCGTGCCGTTGATGACATACTCATTACCGTCACGCTCAATGCGGGTAGCGATGTTGGTGGCATCCGATGAAGCGACATCAGGTTCTGTCATTGCGAATGCAGAACGCATTTCACCGCGTAGCAAAGGCTCTAGCCATTGTTTTTTGTGCTCTTCTGAACCATAGCGCTCGATCGTTTCCATGTTGCCGGTATCAGGTGCGGAACAATTGAATACTTCAGGCGCCCACGTAATACGGCCCATGATTTCGCATAAAGGTGCGTAATCGAGATTCGATAAACCTTCAGGTGCACGATGCGATTTTGGTAGGAATAAATTCCACAATCCGCGCGAGCGTGCGATGGGTTTGAGCTCTTCAACAATCTTAGTGGGTATCCAGCGATTACCTTTTTCACGACCATTACGATCGACTTCGTCTTTGTACGTGCGCTCGTTCGGATAAATAAATTCATCCATAAACTGGTTTAATTTTTCGCGCAGCTCCATGCAACGTGGGGAGTATTCGAAATCCATAAGGTGTCCTCGATTGTTATTGTGGGTGAAGTATGAATGATTAGAGAATTTTTTGTCCCGATGCGTACTGCCAGCCCATGATCGCCATAGGCTTTGCGGCTTGACCGCTTTTGAGCGCTTGCTCGCTACTAGCCGTACCATCCTGATAGCGTTTCATGATGCCTTGCAAAATACCTGCCATGCGGAACATGTTGTAAGCCAGGTAAAAACGAAAATCATCGTTGTTGATACTAATGCCTGTGCGCTCGCTGTAACGTGCGATGTAATCATCTCTACTCGGTATGCCGAGTGATTTCAAATCAAGGCCGCCAATTCCGCGGAATAAATCGGGTTCGACGTGCCAGCTCATGCAGTGATAAGAAAAATCAGCCAACGGATGTCCTAGTGTCGATAATTCCCAATCAAGCACTGCAAGTATGCGCGGCTCGGTCGGATGAAAAATCATATTGTCCAGACGGTAGTCGCCGTGAACAATAGTAGTGAGCTCACCCGCAGGAATGTTTTTTGGTAGCCACTCGATTAAGTGCTCCATCTCGGGAATGTGTTCAGTCTCTGCGGCTTTGTACTGATTTATCCAACGATCGATTTGACGTCCAAAATAATTACCGGGCTTACCAAAACTTTCCAGATCGAGTTTTTTGTAATCCAAGCTATGCAGTTGAGCGATGACGCGATTCATCTCGTCATAGTGTGCACCGCGTTGTTCATTACTCATGCCAGGTAATGATTGATCCCAGAGCACGCGACCATCGACACATTCCATGATGTAGAAGGCGCGGCCTATTACTGATTCGTCTTCGCACAGTGCATATTGTTTGGGAG
>JBIIQR010000303.1:0-2893 GCA_044341985.1 Burkholderiaceae bacterium | reverse complement strand
AGGTATAGAAAATTTCTTTGACGCTGTACACCAGCGACGCTCCCGCCTATGACTCGAAGGCAGAATTATCCATTAAAACTGATCATCCGCCTCGAATCATGGAATGTAGCCCGTAGTGGCAGCAACCTTATGAAGGGAAGCGTATGGTAAACACTGTGCCACGACCATGCTCACCTGAACCTACCTCTATGACAGCGTCATGATCTTTAACGATATCGCGCACGATTGCTAAACCCAATCCACTGCCCGGCTGGGATTGATCTAGCCGGTAGAAACGACTAAAGATTTTTTCTTTTTCCGTATCCGGAATACCGGGCCCATCATCTTCGACGGTAAGCACACCATAACCAGCCTTTTGGGCACATCTAACCGTCACAACACTACCCTCTGGCGAATAACGGAGCGCGTTATCGACCAGATTGTCGATCAAATCACGCAATAAGAAACGATCACCTTTGACAAAGGTAGGCTGCAAATCAAAACCGATATCGATAGTCTTTTTCGTCGCCTGGTCGACAAAATTTTGGACCGATTCAGAGACTAATTCATCCAACGATAAGCGCTCTAAGCGATTGCGCTCAAAATCACCCGGCTCTGAACGCGCAAGTGCCAGCAACTGGTTCGCCTGTCGTGCCATCCGTTCTGTGGACACCATCATTAAAGCGGTCGATTGCGCCGTGTCAGGGTCATCACGATGATGCGCCTGCAACCACTCAAGCTGGGCTTTAAAACCCGCTAAGGGCGTTCGTAGCTGATGTGCGGCATTGGCCAAAAAATCTTGTTTTGCACGAGCACTGTCCTGTACACGCTCCAACAAAACGTTAATGGCGCGAATAAATGGCACTACCTCACGCGGCGCTTTGTTCAAAGGCACTTCAGACAAGTCATCGGTTTTACGATGCTCAAGATTTTGCTGCAATTCGCCCAATGACAAGAGGCCCTTATTCAGGGCGACCCAAACGACAGCAGGAATCAGTAACAACAATAGCAATTCAAGAATCACCAAGGAGAGAAGGATACGAAGTTTGAACTGCAGTCGCTTTATCCGCGTTTCAGCGACTCCGATCAGAATGGGCTCTCCTGCGACCACGGTACGAAGGGATATCGCACGAATTTCTTCCCCGCGCATAGTCGAAAGATAAGCAACCCACGCATTCGCCTGATCAGGTGCGCGAAGGACGGGAAAATCTAAATCGCCCGCAATAGTTTTACCGCTGATATCACGAACCACAAAGAAAATTTCATCGAAATGGTCTACGCGCAAAACCTGTTCTGCCTGCTGAGTCAGTTGCAACTCGACCGAATTTCCTGCTTCTTGTACGTGAGGCACCATCGCCCAAGCCGTATCGGCCAAACTCTGATCTAAGGCGGCTTGTGCAGGCAACCAAGCCAACCAGTAAATAGCCGTCGCGCCCGCCAAATTCACCAGCATCAGCGGTATCACCAGCCATCTCAGCAGCTTGCCACGCAAACTCATCGTGAAGACTGCTCCAACACATAACCGAAACCACGAATCGTCTTAATAGAAATACCGGCCTTATCAATTTTTGCGCGTATGCGGGAAATATAGACTTCGACAGCGTTCAACGTCACTTCTTCACCCCAAGGCAAAATAGCATCGATGATTTGCTGCTTTGAAACGACGCGTGAAGCGTGTTGCATCAAATACTCGAGAACGGCCCATTCACGCGCAGAAAGCTCTATCGTTAAGCCATCAATAGTGGCACGTCGCGCAAACGGATCTAGTTGCAAACCACCTAATTGCAAATCGACCTGCCTGGGATTACTACGCCTGACAAGCGCTTTCAAGCGCGCCACTAACTCCGGCGCCGCGAATGGTTTGACTAAATAATCATCTGCGCCCATTTCTAATCCGCGCACACGATCTTGCACGTCATCACGCGCAGTCAGCAAGAGTACGGGTAATTGACTACCGCGCGCGCGCAAACGACGCACGACTTCAAAACCATCAATACCGGGTAGACCAATATCGAGCACGGCGACTGACATTTCGCGAGCTTGCAGAGCGCGATCGGCATCATCACCGTTATGAACGACATCCACCACCATGCCATGACCGCGCAAAATTCTTGCGATGCCATCGGCAAGCACCGGATCATCTTCTACTAGCAATACATGCATTTTTGGCCCAGGAATCATTGTATTTACTTGGTTATTTTGCCAGAGACTCGAACCGACCTAGCTAAAACGTCCTCAACACGAACCCCGAAATAGCTAGATGAATAAAAAAACACCGGGCTAAGCCCGGTGTAGTCTTTCTTCCATTGAGATAAAAATCAGGCCGCTTCTGGCACACTGGGCAAACCCGATAACGCCATCGCCAATTCTTTCTCGTCATATTTATCATCTTTGAGCTCACCCGCAAAGTAAGCTGAGTAGGCCGCCATATCGAAATGACCGTGACCGCAGAGATTGAAGAGAATGACTTCGCTCTTACCTTCACGCTTGCAACGTAGCGCCTCTTCGATGGCTCCTTTGACAGCGTGGTTAGCTTCCGGTGCAGGCACGATACCCTCTGTTTTAGCAAACAACACGCCTGCTGCAAAGCATTCCGTCTGATGATAGGCAACGGCTTCAATCAAACCTAATTCTTTCAGATGCGACACCAACGGCGCCATGCCGTGATAACGCAAGCCACCTGCATGGAAACCCGGTGGCGTAAAAGAAGAACCGAGCGTGTGCATCTTGGTCAGTGGAGCCATGTGACCTGTATCGCCGAAGTCATACGCGTATTTACCGCGTGTCAATGATGGGCACGCGGCTGGTTCAACTGCCACGATGCGAGGCTTAGGACCACCACGCAAGCCAGCACCGATGAATGGGAATGAAATACCCGCAAAATTCGAACCGCCACCCGTACAACCAACGATGA
>JBIIQR010000302.1:0-2900 GCA_044341985.1 Burkholderiaceae bacterium | reverse complement strand
CATTTTTATTTTTAGCATTTCAACTTCGTTTCCAAATCCACTGTAATCAGCGGCCTCTATCGAGTTGATATGTCTTTCGCTAACGCCAATGCGGAGGGCAGCATCGCTGAGTGTCCAGCCTTTGATCTGCCTTGCATTTTCCAGCAACATTCCTAATTCAAAGCCTGAGAAGAATCCTGAGTCCGAGAGTTTCATTGAGCGGTAGGCACTTAGCTATTTAACATCGTTGAGCGTTGATGGTCGATTGGGTTTCTGCAATAGATCATCTTGGTATTATAATTTTTGGGACGATGCGAGCGTTGACAATATCGTGTAATTATTAAAAGAGCATGAATCTTCCTTTTATATTTGCGCCTATTGCCCCTTGGGTCATATGGACAATGCACATAAATTGTGCAACAGTTTGCGTCGGAGTGGACGATCATAAAAACAAATCATGCTTGGGGAAATGCTTAAACAAAGGCGGGAGAAGCTTGGACTAGGTGTTCAGGATATTGCTCGCATGACGGGGATGCCACCCAAGCAAGTTGTCGCTCTTGAAGCGGACCACTCGGCCTACTTTGCTGGCGGTAAGCTTGAAGTAGATCGTTTGATTAAGCTCTACGCAAAAAAAATCAATCTGAATGTAGATTCTTCATTTTCAGCACATCCAGCCGCAGATCACAAATCGGGTGATATGCGTTCCGCAGAGGTAATGATTCCAGCGTTCTTAATGGTTGCCTCGGCTAAGGAAGCAGTGCAATCGAAGAAATGAACATTCTCCTAGGATGTTTTTAAAACAGAGTGAGTTTTATCCTCCTCGTATTTTCATCTTCCCCTTTGATTCATAGCGGCTAATGCCGAAAAGGCCTTCGGTTAAATCGCGTTGGCTATAGCTTGTTTGTTTTCGATTATTTGAACACTTTCTAAAGTTTTAGCTCATCAAATGCTGGAAACTTAGGTATTCTTCTAAAATACATAGAAAAATATTTTTTTGATAATTTTTATTGGTAATTTATGGATATTAGAGAAATTGCACGCCGTCTCGGCTCTCTCTCAATCGAAGAGCGGGTCCAGATAATTAACTGTTTGCTCGACTGTAGTCCGCAGAGTTTAAAAGTGGTAGAGATTGCCAGCACCACCCAATTGGGTGCCCCAGCAGTTCACAAGCAAGTAGAAGCCTTGGTGGGGGCGGAATTAGTGTCGTCTCAATCTGTTGATGGCGAAAAAGCCTATGCCGTGAATGTAAAAATGGTTCGCGACTTATTTGATTACATGTATCACCAATTCGGCCCTGGATTTCAGCCCGAACCCAGTCACGCTGACAGCGAAGCGACTCATTAATGAGCTACGTTGGCTGGCGATTGAAAAGCTGCGACCTCGTGATGTAATCGCAGTCCTCGGATTCTCATCTGGCCCCGCGTTTTACAGCAGCGCGGGCGCGTCTTAAAATTCTTACTCAATCAGCGGCTGATTAATTTAATCCGCTCTTTTTTTAAAGGTCTGCCAAGAAAGTTCGAATCCTTTATTGGAGCTGGGCCTGAATGATTTTTTTGGCACGGTCTGAACTGAAATCAGCCAATCATTGAGAATGGTTCAAGGAGTTAGCGGTGGAAGCCTTGCTTAGTATTTTCAAAAAATTATCAATTGCCTCCGCGCTTATCGTGGGGTGGCTTATCGTTTTGCTACTGTTCGTTGGTTGGCTAATTTTTGCCTACGATCAGGCCGAAGCATTTGGTTTTATTGCTTATGTGAAGAGCAGTATGAGCGTCATTAACAAGCCGCTGGATGCGTTGGATGTAGCAGCGGGACTAAGACTAGTGTTCGCTGTCCTAGCGGCTATCTTCGCTGTGATCGTCTGCGTCATTACCTTGCCCATGTTTGCCTTCGTTTACATGGGTGCTGCCTACGGCAAGATTGTCGAGAAACTGTCCAAACGTAAGGAAGGCGCTGAACCAGAATCTGGAGCAGCGGCTCAGTAACACTTGCTCAGTATCTCAGTAGCGGGTCAGAGGTGTTTGCCCATGTGTTTGACCGTATGTATGCCAGCGATTCAAGTTTTTGCACAGTTCGTCGATATCTATAAGGAGCAGTTAGCCAATCTATGGCCTACTTGCCCACCTTACATCGGAGCCACAGAATCATGCTACCCGTCGATATTGAAATCCGTTTGACTGTTCTTTCCTTCTTTGTGGTCGCCCTCGTGGTGAGTTTCATACTGAAGTAACAGCTTTCATGATCACCTGCACGGTGTGATCGCTATCACTGACACTCCATCGCTAATTTTTCAGACGCTCGCCTAACGCGAGTGCGCGCTTTCTGCTGAGTATGAAGCGGCGCCTCTCTCAAATCTTCTTCACGCCAACGCAACTGTAAAGCGAGCGTTTTACATTTGCGTTCTCTTGCCGCAGCACCGCGCGCAGATAAATCGCGAATTTGCTGATCATGCCGATCTCGTTGTTCACGAAATTTTTGGAGCCGTGATATTTCTGCTCGATCTTTCGCTAAAGATTCATTCTGATGGTTACGCTGAGATTCAGAGCCGGGTGACTCAGGGAGAGAGAGTTGACCTCCATCGCATGCTTTGTCGGTATAAATAACTTCTCCATGTCGCATGCATTTATAAACGGCGTGTGCGCTGAATGAAGTTAAAAGCAAAAAGCTCAGAAATGTTAATGAAATCCAGCAAGCTAGATGATGGGTAAAAATAGTCATGGTTATCTCCGAATCAAAACTGAATCGGGCTAAGACCATCAACCAGCTGTCTTAAATCACTTTACCCGGATTCATTAAGTTAAGCGGGTCTAATGCCAGCTTGATAGCGGCCATCATGGCCAACTCAGTCTCGGATTTGTAGCGCTTGATTTCATCGCGTTTGAGCGCACCTAAGCCGTGCTCAGCAGAGATGGATCCTGCGTACT
>JBIIQR010000301.1:0-2915 GCA_044341985.1 Burkholderiaceae bacterium | reverse complement strand
CTGATCCGACAATCCACTGAGAAAACATATGACCTTGATCAGCCGCTTCTTGATGCCAATTGATAGCCTTTTCTTCGTCAGCATCAACACCTTCCCCATTGCTATACATTGTTCCAACCTGAAACTGAGCAGCTACATGACCTTGTCCGGCTGCCATGCGATACCACATAAAGGCTTTTTCGTTATTTGCCCCAACACCCTCCCCACCGTAATAGAGCTCTGCAAGCCGGAACTGCGACCCAGCATCCCCCGATGAAGCTGCCTTTTTAAGCGCTGTGATCTCATCACCTGTCGTTACTGATGTCGCTGCTAAGCTAGCATTGGTAGAACGGTCGCTTTTTTCCGGTGCTGTATGTTCACCCGCTAGAATAGATAGCTCGTTAAATTCGGCATCCATTAGCATTGAGTAATCAGGTGACGTGCGATTACTTAGCTCGGGTTCGAATTGAGTCTGCTCGTCAAAGAAGCCTTCAAAAACATCTTCAAACCAATTTGACTCAGACGGCAGATCGGTAGGCGCTGCTGGCTGCCCTGTGCTTAATGTTCGTTTCATGATTGACGTCCCCAAGGAGTGTATGGGGTGTCAGTCACGTTATTTATTCGATAGTTCCGGAGCATGAAGCACTAGTCATCCGTACCCTACAAACAACGAACAAACTAATTTTCTAACTTAGCTTCGCGGGCGAGTAGTTGTTGTATGACGCGTGATGGCGCTTCTGAATAAAACACTACGCGCACAACAGCATCAACAATAGGCATATCGATATGATGTTGATGAGCGATGGTGCGAACAGCTTGCACACATCGCACGCCTTCTGCGACATGGCCTAATTCAGTAACGATGTCTTGCAATGATTTACCGGCGGCTAAACCTAATCCTACTTGTCGGTTGCGTGATAAATCACCGGTGCACGTTAATATCAAATCACCCATGCCGGTGAGGCCCATGAAGGTTTCGCTGCGCCCACCGAGTACAACACCAAGGCGGGTAATTTCAGCCAGGCCGCGAGTGATCAATGCAGCGCGTGCATTCATACCTAAACCTAATCCATCGGCAATGCCGGTGGCGATAGCGAGAATATTTTTTACTGCACCACCGACTTCTACACCAATCACATCATCGGTCGCGTACACACGCATGCTGCCGCTATGAAAGGCTGAAACAACACGCGTACATAGTTCATTACTGCTTGAGCCTATGGTCAACGCACACGGCAAGCCGCGCGCCACTTCTAACGCAAAGGATGGGCCGGACAATGCTCCAACGGGCAGAGCGTGTGGAAGTATTTGTTGTACTACCTGATGCGGTAGTAATGCGCTGTCTTGTTCAAAACCTTTGCATAACCAAACCACGTTATCGATAGCGCATTTGCGTAATTCATTGGCGATAGGGCGCAAACCTGATACGGGCGTAGCAACGATTACTAGCCCGCCCTTGGCATGCTCAACTGCTTGCGAAAAATCGGAGCTGAGTTGTAGTGATTGCGGCAAACGAACGCCTGCCAGATAACGCGCATTCTCTCGGGTGGCTGCGATAGCATCAACGAGTGATGCATCACGACTCCAGAGCGTCACTTGATGACGCTCTGCGAGTGTCACTGCGAGCGCTGTACCCCAGGCGCCGGCCCCGAGTAATGTGATGTTCATAGGAATGAAAAGGGCTTATTCGCCCCAGACGTCGAGGGCTTTGATATAGCCAATATCACCATCGCGATGTTTGACTTTAATCCAGCCAGAGGCAGGCGGCTCAGCCAACTCTAACACCACGCCTTTGGCGGCATGAAAAATGATGGGAGCGCTCTCGCTTGCGGAAGCACGCGCACTGGCTTGTGTTACTTCAACCACGACCGTGCGCTGCGCTGCTAAAGAACGACTTTCCATCCAACTCAACTCACCTGCTGCATCACGCACGCGCACCCAATCGCCATTGGCAAAAACAATTTCCACCGGCATGCCAATGGGTGCCACATACATCTTGCGCGATTTTTGTGTTGGCGCGTCATACATGATGGCTGGCCCGGGCCCTACGGATTTGAAATCAATCGCGCTACTCTCAGCACTAATGAGTATCAAACCGACCGCAACACTAAGCAGGGAAACGAGCCGCATGATGATTAGCGCTTAGCTGCTGCAGATTCTGCAATAGCTTGTTTGCGCTGTTGATAAAACGCTTCGAAATTAATTTCGTTGAGATGAATCGGTGGGAAGCCTGCACGTGTAATCGTATCGGCGATGTTCGCGCGCAAATACGGATACAAAATGTTAGGGCAAGAAATGCCGAGTATCAGCTCTAACTGTTCGTCGGGAACATTACGCACTTCAAAAATACCTGCTTGTTTACCTTCAACCAAAAACGCAATCTTGTCTTGAATTTTTGCTGTCACGGTGATGGTGATAGTACCTTCGTAGATCGATTCAGCGAGAGTTTCAGAGGCGATGTCGATCGCTACTTCGATGCTCGGTGCCTCCTGCTCGAGAAAAATTGCAGGCGAATTCGGCTGCTCTAACGACATATCCTTCAAATAAACGCGTTGGATATTAAAAATAGGTTGCTGATCGGCAGCTTGGTTTTGTTCAGACATGAAACGCTTTCGTCAAAGTGAATAAATACGCAGGGCTATTAGGCCTGCAATAAAGGATCAAGCTTGCCTTCGCGGTCGAGCGCTGACAGATCATCAAAGCCGCCCACGTGGGTGTCGCCGATATAAATCTGTGGGACGGTACGACGACCGGTTTTTTCCATCATCAAGGCGCGTTGCTCAGGATCGAGATCGATACGAATTTTTTCTATCTCATCAATGCCCTTAGCTTTCAATAAACGCTCTGCCATAGTGCAGTAAGGGCAAACGCCGGTGCTGTACATCAAAACTCGTGCAACCATCGCTGAGTACTCTCTTTCTTAAATTCAGTTAGCG
>JBIIQR010000300.1:0-2919 GCA_044341985.1 Burkholderiaceae bacterium | reverse complement strand
GTGCCTATGGTGGCCATCCGGCTGGTAGCCGACACCCTTGAATTTCTGCTTCTGACAGCAAATAAATCCCATGAAAATAATGCAGCGTCTTTCTGGCAGTTTTTCTGCTGCCGCCTTTATTGCCTTAGCGGCTACCTTCGTGCCGTTCGGCATGGGCGTTTCCATTTCCTCCTCGGCTGTCGCAGCCGTGCTGCCCGATTTCACTGATCTGGTCGACAAGGTCGGTCCGGCAGTAGTGAATATCCGTACCACTGAGCGTGCCAAAGGCATGCAGCCAGGTCAAGGTGCGCCAGGGTCGGAAGATGAGGAAATGCAAGAATTTTTCCGCCGTTTCTTTGGTCAACCACCGGGTGCTCAGCCTCCTGGCGGTCAGCGTCCGCAGCCTTCACCGCGCGGTCGCAAAGGTGGACCTCAAGGTGGCGATGATCAGCAACAAACACCGCGTGGTGTGGGTTCGGGTTTCATTATTTCGGCTGACGGGTATGTGTTGACCAATGCGCACGTGGTTGAGGGCGCTGATGAAGTCTTCGTAACACTCACCGACAAGCGCGAGTTCAAAGCAAAAATCATCGGTTCAGATCGTCGTACCGATGTGGCTCTGGTGAAAATCGATAGCACCAATCTGCCGCGCTTAACGATGGGTGATTCCAGCAAATTGCGCGTTGGTGAGTGGGTGATCGCGATTGGTTCGCCCTTTGGCTTAGAAAATACCGTGACTGCTGGCATCATCTCAGCTAACTCACGCGATACCGGTGATTACTTACCGCTGATTCAAACCGACGTTGCGGTTAATCCGGGTAATTCGGGCGGACCGCTGATTAATATGCGTGGTGAAGTGATTGGAATCAATTCGCAAATTTATAGCCGTTCTGGTGGCTATATGGGTATCTCGTTCGCTGTGCCTATCGATGAGGCAATGCGCGTATCCGATCAGCTCAAATCAGTAGGTCGGGTTGTGCGTGGTCGCATTGGCGTACAGATTGGCGAAGTGACCAAAGACGTCGCTGAGTCTTTAGGTTTGCCGCGTCCACAGGGTGCCTTAGTTGCTCGCGTGGAGCCCGGTAGTCCCGCTGAAAAAGCAGGTGTAGAAGCAGGGGACATCATCACCAACTTTAATGGCACAGTGATTGAAAAATCCGGTGATCTGCCGCGTCTGGTGGGTAATACCAAGCCCGGTTCAAAATCGACTCTGACGGTTCTCCGCAAAGGTAACAAGCGCGATTTGCCTGTTGTTGTGGCCGAAATGGAAGTCGAGCAGGTAGCGAAAAAAGAAGAGAAAAAACCAAAACAGGAGCAGGTACTTAATTCCCTGGGTTTAGCCGTCGCTGATTTGGCCGAGGGACAAAGGCGTGAACTCAAGCTCGATGGCGGTGTGATAGTTGAGCAGGCCGACGGTTCAGCTGCGCGTGCAGGCATTCAGGCGGGTGACGTGATTGTTCGCTTGAACAATACCGATATTAAAGATGCTAAACAGTTCAATTCGCTCGTAGCTAAGTTGGATCCAAAGAAAAATGCTTTATTGTTGGTACGTCGAGGTGATGCTTCGCAATTCGTCCCTTTGCGTCCCGCGCAGCAGTAAGTAAGTTGACCTGAGAAAGGCTGTGACTCCGGTCGCAGCCTTTTCTTTTTTGATAGAACCGTAGTGATTACCTTTGCCTGACGTGCCAGACCAACCTCGTTTTATTCTGTATTCACGCAGTTATTGCCATCTTTGCGATGATTTGCTCGCTGCGCTTAGAAAGCTGGTCGGCGATCAAATCAGTGTTAATGTGATCGATATCGATCTTCATGCTGAGCTGCTACAGCGCTACGACGAACTGGTGCCGGTGCTGATCGGATGCCGTGATGGACGGCCAGATCAGCAACTTTGTCATTATTTCCTCGATGAAAACGCGGTCAAAGGTTTTCTTTCAAGTCATCCCGACTAATCTGGGTGCTGTATCCGGGTTAAACGGTCAGGTTCACCCTCAAATCCGGTAAAATGCGGCTTCTGAACAGCTTTTCAAACAAGGCGCTCGCATGGGGAAAAGCCCCGCTCAGAGCGCTTTTTTTGTACCCGCGGCAATAATGCAAAATATTAGAAATTTTTCAATCATCGCTCACATCGATCACGGCAAGTCGACGCTGGCTGATCGCATCATCCAGTTATGTGGCGGCCTCTCTGATCGTGAGATGGAAGCCCAGGTACTCGACTCCATGGATCTCGAGCGCGAGCGTGGCATTACCATCAAGGCGCAAACAGCGGCGCTGCAATACAAGGCGCGCGATGGACAAATCTATAACCTCAACCTGATTGATACGCCGGGCCATGTTGACTTCAGCTACGAAGTCAGTCGCTCCTTATCGGCGTGTGAAGGTGCTCTGCTTGTCGTCGATGCTTCTCAAGGCGTCGAGGCGCAGACCGTAGCGAACTGCTACACGGCGCTGGACCTGGGTGTGGAAGTGGTGCCCGTTTTAAATAAAATCGATTTGCCATCTGCTGATCCGGAAAACGCGATCAACGAAATCGAGGAAGTGATTGGCATTGAAGCCTCTGATGCCGTGCATTGTTCGGCTAAAAGCGGATTAGGTGTGCAAGATGTACTCGAATCATTGATCGCCCGTGTGCCACCTCCGAAAGGCGATGTCGATGCGCCGCTGCAGGCACTGATTGTTGATTCCTGGTTCGATAACTACGTTGGCGTTGTTATGTTGGTGCGAGTCATGAATGGCACGCTACGCCCGAAAGAAAAAATTCTTTTCATGGCCACCGGTGCGCAGCATTTAGTTGAGAGCGTCGGTGTGTTTACGCCGAAGTCATTGTCGCGCGATTCGTTATCTGCCGGGCAGGTGGGTTTTATCATTGCGGGTATTAAAGAACTCAAGGCCGCCAAAGTGGGTGACACCATCACCTTGGCTGCGCGTCCTGCGCCGGCACCG
>JBIIQR010000299.1:0-2926 GCA_044341985.1 Burkholderiaceae bacterium | reverse complement strand
AAAGCCGACGGTATTTTTACTGCTCGCAATTTAAAATAAACGCTACGAATTCAATCGTGCTGCATTCCTAGTTCAACGTGGTCTAAGCCATTCGTTACCCAGCGCACGCGCTGCACCTTCACCAACCGCCGCACCAAATTTTTTCAACACGCGATCGGATAGCCCTTCGCGCACCGTGTAATCAATCACATCTTCAGCTTTAAGCACATCGCGCGCAACGCTATCGACGGTACCCAAGCCATCGGCCAGTCCGAGTGTGATCGCATGACTACCGGTCCAGAACAAGCCTGAAAAAATCTCTGGGTTTTCTTTCAAGCGTTTACCGCGGCCCGCACGCACAGCAGCGATGAACTGCTCGTGTATTTCCTTCAGCATGGCTTGGGTGAATTCTTTATGTTTAGGACTGTAGGGAGAAAAAGGATCCATTAAGGCCTTATTTTCTCCGGCAGTCATCAAGCGACGCTCAATACCCAATTTGTCCATTAAGCCGGTAAATCCAAAGCTGCTCATCAGCACGCCAATCGAACCAACAATACTGGCCTGACTCACGTAAATTCTATCGGCAGCTGCAGCAATGTAATAGCAACCGGAGGCGCACATATCCTCAACAACGACATACACAGGCTTAGTCGGATGCAGTTTGCGAAGTCGATTAATCTCATCATTCACAATGGCCGATTGAACCGGACTTCCGCCAGGACTGTTCAACTTTAAAATTAATCCCACCGATGCGACATCGCTGAACGCATCATTTAAGGCCGGCAAAATCGAACTAACGGAACCCGTGCTACTACCTGCATCAATTTCACCGTCGATCTCAATCAGGGCGGTGTGACGCGAGTTAACTTGTTTAGTCGAGCCTTTGAGATCAAACGCTGTCCACAACGCAATGAGTGCCAATATCAAAGCAGAAAAACGAAAAAATACTCGCCAGCGGCGATTCATACGCTGATCTTCCAACAATTCATAGGCAAGTTTTTCTAGCAGCACATAGGGCGGCCCGGCAGGTTCGGAAGGCTTAGGCGCAGTTGATGTCTCTGGAGTTGATACGGGTGCTTGCGCTGCAGCAGCCGATTCGGGTTCTTGACCAGGGGTGTTGTCGTTCATTGGAAAAATTCCTGTAAGCGTTGATACTAAAGTTCAGGCACGGGCCGGACGAACGTAGTCGTCAGGTTCCCAAAAAATTTTCTTGTCGCGTTCAATGACGTTGATCGCATGCAAACGACCACCGCGACACGGACCGCCTGCGCAATGTCCGGTGTCAGGTTCGTACAAAGCCCCGTGAGTAGCGCACATTAAATACAAGCCGCTGGATTCAAAAAATTCACCCTCTGTCCAGTCTAGCTCCATAGGTAAATGCGCACATCTATTTAAATAAGCACGCGGCTCTAGGCCATAGCGAACGACAAACGCGGTTAAGTCGTCACCATCGACCGTGACTGGAAAGCGTATGCCCTTGCCACCTTCGTCAAGTGACTCTGAATCGCAAATGTAGATCGCTTCGCTCATGTGAACTATATCTACTCAAAAATTTTACGCATGCTCATTTAACCACGCATGTAACTCCGGCACCGAGTCCGCACCGAACAACGGCGACATCGCTTCCAGTTCATGCCTTGGATGCGCGCCATAATGAACACCAATCCCTGCCGCACCCGCATTACCGGCCATCAGCAAATCGTGCGTGGTATCGCCGATCATGACAGTGCGGCGCATATCTTGGCCTAGTTCGCGCGTAATTTCTTGCAGCATCGCTGGATGCGGCTTGGAGAATGTCTCGTCGGCGCACCGAGTGGAATCAAACACTGACATCAAGCCCACAGTGCTCAATGCACGGCTTAGGCCTACTCGACTCTTACCGGTTGCCACCGCCAAAAAATAACCTTGGCTGGCAAGATCATCCAACATCTCTCTTACACCATCAAACAAGGTCAGTGTTTGGTCTTGTGCTAAATAATGATAGCGATAACGCTCCACCATGCGCGGGTAGGATTTAGGATCTAAGTCGGGCAACACGGCCTGCATAGCATCTTGCAAACCTAGTCCGATAACATGCGATGCCGCACGATCATCGGGCACCGGCAATCCTAAGTCACGCGCTGCGGCCTGCATGCTCGCCACAATCGTAGCGGTGCTATCCATCAAAGTACCATCCCAATCGAATACGATCAGGTCAAATTGTTTTCTGGCCATCAAACTAGCTCTTTTCTATATGCGCTATCCATCACGCAAGGTTATGTTTTTATGATTTATTGCTTAATCGTTGGTCATGCTATCTAAAAACCGCTGGCAATCCGGCGCAAGCGCTGATTCAATCCTGACCTCAGTACCTGTTGAAGGGTGTTGAAACCGCAAAGTCCATGCATGCAAAAACATGCGCTTCAAGGCGCCTCTGCCCGATGCTGCCTTATGTAACTGGCGATTGAATGCAAAGTCACCGTATTTTTCGTCGCCGACGATTGGAAATCCCGACGACGCTAAGTGCACACGAATTTGATGCGTCCTACCCGTTTTCAGCTCAGCTTCCAACAAAACAAACTCACCGTATTTTCGCAATAAATTGAATACCGTGTGCGATGCCTGCCCATCGGATTGAACGCGAACTCGTCGCTCACCCTCTGGCGTGGTGTATTTAAACAGGGGCAGCTTGATATGCTGTCGGCGATGCAGCCACTGCCCGTGAACCAGCGCCAGGTAGCGCTTATCAATCAGTCCCTCACGAATTTGCTCGTGCAGCGCGGTCAAAGCACTACGCTTTTTTGCCAACATTAGAATGCCCGAGGTTTCACGGTCTAACCGGTGCACCAACTCCAAAAATTTGGCTTGCGGCCTGGCCGCCCTGAGTTGCTCAATGACCCCGTGACTAATGCCGGAACCGCCGTGTACTGCCACGCCTGCGGGCTTATCGATGATAAGCAAATGCTCA
>JBIIQR010000298.1:0-2930 GCA_044341985.1 Burkholderiaceae bacterium | reverse complement strand
AAATTCAAGAGTTATTACTCGCTTGGGTGATGCGTCATTCAGCGGGTTATTTCAAACAGCAGTTCGCCGGCAGCTTGGCACAAAACATTAAACAAGCCGGTGGTGCAATAGCTGTTTTGGTATCGCTTCTGTTTAATGATTTTGTTCGACTCATCATCACCACCATACTTACGCTGTTTTTGGTATCGAAGTTATCACCTGAATTTGTATGGGCGATGGCGGCCTGGTTGATGGCTTACTACGCGCTGTGCTACTGGTTTGCGAAACGTACCGCGCCCATGTTTAAAAAATTTACCCAGGCAGGCGCCAAAGTCACAGGCACCCTAGTAGACACACTCACCAATATCGATTTAGTTCGCTCGTTTGCCACAGAAAAACGCGAACGCGCAATCGCGATTCAAGATCTTGATGTTGAGCGCACAACGTCAGAGCACAATCGCAAGTACATCATCTTTATGAATAGCGTCTTGTTTGGCGGTGTTCTACTGTTTCAAATTGGCTTTATCGCCTACGCCATTCATCTGTACTCACTTGATCAACTGACCTTAGGCGATGTGAGCTTGATGATTTCTCTCGCTGCGATCTTAGCTGCGAATGTCAATGGACTATGCGGACAGCTGTTGAATTTTTTTGAGCAAATCGGCAGTCTAACGAGTTCCCTTGATACCATACTTAAGCAACACGAAATAAAAGAGCCCGCAACGGCTACTCATTTAGTAGCTCATTCAGGCGCCATTGAATTTGATAACGTACAGTTCAGTTATCACGACGCGCGGCCTGTATTAAGTTATCTCAACCTACACATTCGAGCCGGTGAAAAAATCGGTTTAGTCGGTCCCTCTGGTTCAGGCAAGAGCACTTTATTAAAACTACTCACACGCCAATACAATCTTAAATCAGGGCGCGTACTGATTGATGGCCAAGATATTTCAACCGTCTCGCTTGCCAGCCTGAATTTATCGATCGCAGAAATTCCACAAGAATCCACTATGTTTCATCGCTCACTGCGTGCCAACATTACCTATGCCTCAGGCGATATAAGTGACGAGCGTCTGCAGCAGGTGCTCAAGCAAGCCAAGTGCGATGAATTTATACGTGAACGTGAGCAAGGTCTCGAAGCCATCGTCGGTGAACGCGGAACGCATTTATCAGGTGGCGAACGTCAGCGTATCGCCATTGCACGCGCACTGCTCAAAGATGCGCCGATTCTTGTGATGGATGAAGCCACCTCATCACTCGATTCACATACCGAGCATCAAATCACCGAAGCCATCGCCGAAGTTATCCGTGGCCGCACAGTCATCGCCATCGCGCATCGATTGTCTACGCTAACCGCCATGGATCGCATCGTGTATATGGAAAAGGGGTGCATACTAGAGCAAGGCTCACACCAAGAGTTATTGGCCTTGCATGGACACTACGCTCGCTTGTGGGAACAGCAATCCGAAGGCTTTGTGGCATAAGAAGAAAGAAAAACATGGGACTACGCAACCTTCATACCTTCGACGCAGAGTACGCCAGTGCCCACGGCATGCTCAAAGCTTTGTATGCTTTTGCTAAGCGTAAAAACACAAAATCCATACCCTCGTTCAACTACGTTGTGCAGTTCGCTTGCCGTGAGGGCGCTTGGCTCGCCGCTGCCAAAGATTTGGGTAGTACCAGCGTTATGGGCATTGATTCAAAAGAGGCATGTGAATCTCCGCTGTGCATCGATCCGTCAGAGTTCAAAGACATGGATCTGGCAAAAATTAAGGTCAACCTTCCCAGTAAATCTGATTTGCTTATTTGCGTGGAATACGCACACGAATTGAATACAACACGTAGCGAAGATTTGATCACCGATATGTGCAACAGCACCGACCATGTGTTGTTTAGTTCAGGAGTGCCGTATCAAGGCAACCATCCCGAATTTAATTATCAATGGCAATCACATTGGGCCGCACTGTTTTATAAAGAAGGCTTTGTACCGAATTTTCGGTTTAGAGAACACTACTGGAGCGATAAAACAATTGACCCGGTGTATCGACAGAATTGCGTCTTCTATACACGCGCAGCAAAACTCCCGAAGAAGATGCCTGATGTTAGA
The DNA here is from genome assembly GCA_044341985.1 of Burkholderiaceae bacterium. Taxonomy (GTDB): domain Bacteria; phylum Pseudomonadota; class Gammaproteobacteria; order Burkholderiales; family Burkholderiaceae_D; genus Pernthalerella. The sequence continues at coordinate 844 of JBIIQR010000298.1, read as the reverse complement.
AAACTGGATGTCATACATCCTGCCGTTTTTGAAGCAGTGCAGGTCAGGCAGCAAGCGCTGGCGATGCAGCTGACTAACGCTACGATTAGAAAGCTACTGAAGAAGAAGGAAGGTTAATGGTTAAGCTGTTGAATCCATTCATATGCCAGCATTTTTAGTTTTTTATCTGTCAAAAACCAAAGCACACTCTCATCTGCTCAACAGTTACCTTCCCTCATACATTCTCAAAAGTTTGTCTAACTCTGCAATATTGGCTCGCACAGCTTGCAGATGAAAGTAAGTAAAGTGTATCGCGTAGTCTTCCACCTCAAACATTTCTTTACCTTTAATTGCTTTTAACTGACGCTTACAGTCGTCACTTACAGGGGGAAATTGTCTACCTAATACCTGCAACAACAAACCCTCAAGGCATGGAGTAGCGCCAATAAGTTCGATCTTTTTGCGTTTAGCTTCGATCTTGTTTTGACTCGTCCAAACAATGTCCGTGTCCATCAAACAAAGTTTTTTGTCATAACTGGAAATCCGTAGAGCGCCAATTGCCGTGGTGATGACGTTGCTCGGCCCTTTACCATTAGCCTGCCGGACAGTTACTGCAACGCCACCACCCCCAGCGCAGAACTGGGCTCTTAAATACTTAAGAAAAGCCGCGTCTGATTTGCCTTCACCAACGGCCAGTAAAGTCTTACGCTGAGCAATATGTGGCTTGGCATACCTAGCCACCCCATGCACCTTTACAACTGCGGTATAGCTCCATAAGAACCGCCCATGTACTTGGCGTACAAGTTGTCATCTGCGCGAATGCCTTTAACTTCATCTAGTCGCCAAGCGTTGCTATGACAGTTTT
>JBIIQR010000297.1:0-2940 GCA_044341985.1 Burkholderiaceae bacterium | reverse complement strand
AGGCACGCTACACAAACCCGGTGAGAAAAAGCCCGGCGAAAAGAAAGAAGAGAAAAAGCCCGGCGAAAAGAAATCCATCAAGTCAGCTAATGTTTCTTCTACCTGGCAGGATGAGGCTAAAAAACGCAGCCCAGGTGGTTTAAAGACACGTGGTGCACCAGCCGGCGGTGGTGGTCGTGATGGGTGGCGTGCGGGCCCACGTGGCCGTCGAAATACTCAAAATGAAGATCGCGAAACTAATTTCCAACAGCCGACAGAAGCGGTTGTTCGTGAAGTTCATGTGCCAGAGACCATCACAGTCGCTGAATTGGCTCACAAGATGGCAGTCAAGGCATCCGAAGTGATTAAGCAGTTGATGAAGCTGGGTCAGATGGTCACCATTAATCAGGTGCTCGATCAAGAAACTGCGATGATTCTGGTTGAAGAGATGGGCCATGTCGCCCATGCTGCCAAGTTAGATGATCCGGAAGCATTGCTAGAAGTGGGTGAGCAACATCCCGATGCTGAAATGCTGCCGCGCGCACCGGTTGTTACCGTGATGGGTCACGTTGATCACGGTAAAACTTCGTTACTCGATTACATACGTCGCGCCAAAGTAGCGTCAGGTGAAGCCGGTGGTATTACTCAGCACATTGGTGCGTATCACGTTGAAACTCCGCGTGGCATGATCACCTTCCTCGATACGCCGGGTCACGAAGCATTTACGGCTATGCGTGCACGTGGTGCTAAAGCAACCGATATCGTTATTTTGGTGGTTGCTGCAGATGATGGAGTTATGCCGCAAACGCGTGAAGCGATTGCCCATGCTAAAGCTGCTGGCGTGCCGCTGGTCGTTGCTATAAACAAGATCGATAAGCCAGGATCAAATCCCGATCGTGTCAAAACCGAATTGGTTGCAGAACAGGTTGTGCCTGAAGAGTACGGTGGTGAATCCCCATTCATCGCTGTATCAGCCAAGACCGGTGAAGGCATTGATACGTTGTTAGAAAACGTATTGCTGCAAGCAGAAATTCTGGAACTCAAGGCATCAATCGATACACCTGCCAAGGGCTTGGTGATTGAAGCCAAACTCGACAAAGGTCGTGGCCCGGTTGCTACCATCATGGTTCAGTCCGGTACATTAAAGCGTGGTGACATCGTATTGGCCGGTTCTTCCTACGGTCGTGTGCGTGCGATGCTGGATGAAAACGGTAAACCGATCAACGAAGCGGGTCCATCAATTCCTGTAGAGATTCAAGGTTTAACTGAAGTCCCTGCCGCTGGTGAAGAAGTCATGGTGTTGGCTGATGAACGTAAAGCGCGCGAGATTGCTTTGTTTAGACAAGGTAAATATCGTGATGTGAAGCTGGCCAAACAACAAGCCGCCAAACTCGAAAATATGTTCGAGCAAATGGGCGAAGGCGAAGTCAAAAATCTGGCATTGATCATCAAAGCCGATGTCCAAGGTTCACAAGAAGCGTTGGTCGCTTCGATGCAAAAATTGTCGACGTCCGAAGTGCGTGTGCAAGTCGTCCATGCTGCAGTGGGTGGCATTAGCGAATCCGATGTCAACCTCGCGTTGGCATCTAAAGCGGTGATTATTGGCTTTAATGTTCGTGCAGATGCCTCAGCGCGTAAACTAGCTGAGTCCAGTGGTATCGATATTCGCTACTACAACATCATTTACGATGCGATCGATGAGATCAAAGCCGCGATGGGTGGCATGCTTTCACCAGAGAAGCGCGAAAGTGCGTTGGGCTTGGTCGAAATTCGTCAAGTCTTCATGGTCAGCAAAGTCGGTGCGATTGCGGGTTGTTACGTACTCGAGGGTATGGTCAAGCGAGGTGCGCATGTACGTTTGCTGCGTGATAACGTCGTGATTTGGACCGGTGAACTTGATTCACTCAAGCGCTTTAAAGATGACGTCAAAGAAGTCAAGAATGGCTTCGAGTGCGGCTTATCACTCAAGAACTACAACGACATCAAAGAAGGCGATCAGCTTGAGGTCTTCGAAGTTCAAGAAGTCGCTCGTACGCTGTAACAAGGACCAAAGCGTCACTCTGGACTATTCCGGAGTGACGACACTCCGCTACCCATGGTCAAACATAGCAAATCTATTCCCGGTCGTAGTCAACGTGTCGCCGATCAAATTCAGCGTGATCTGGCTGAATTGATTGCGATGGAAGTTAAAGATCCACGTGTCGGTATGGTCACCCTCAGTGAAGTTCAACTGACTCCGGATTACGCTCACGCTAAGATTTTTTTTACCACCTTAATCGATGACCCTGCATCCGTGCAGAATACGATTAATGGTTTGAAAAAAGCGTCAGGCTTTTTGCGCGTTCAGCTGGGTAAGCGTCTTTCGATTCATACCTTGCCTGAACTGCATTTCGTTCACGATACTTCCACCTCACGCGGTGCAGCCTTGTCTAAGTTAATTGACGAGGCAAATGCAACGCGTGCAAAAGACGACGAGCAGTCATAGTCGTTCTCTCATCATGAAACGCCAATTTAAGCACAATCGTGTACCCGTACACGGTGTACTGTTGCTCGACAAACCTGAAGGTGTATCGAGTACCTATGCCTTAGGTGTGGCGAAGCGTTTATTGAATGCAGAAAAAGCAGGTCATACCGGAACCTTAGATCCATTTGCTACGGGTCTACTACCTTTGTGTTTTGGTGAAGCGACTAAGTTTGCGCAAGACCTACTCCACGCCGATAAAATTTATGAGGCCACTGTCCACTTAGGTGTAACCACGACAACAGCGGACACTGAAGGCGATATCGTTGAAAAAAAATCTGTTGACCTCAATTCTGAGCAGATCGAATTGGTGCTTCAACAGTTTCGCGGTGAAATAAAGCAAGTGCCACCTATGCACTCCGCATTAAAGCGCGATGGCAAGCCGCTGTATGAATACGCGCGTGAAGGTGTGGTGTTGGAACGCGAGGTACGTGAAATCC
>JBIIQR010000295.1:0-2948 GCA_044341985.1 Burkholderiaceae bacterium | reverse complement strand
TTCATCCAGCGGCACATCTTTTTTAAGCTTGATCGTCAATGCTTGCGAATGGCAGCGCATGGCACCAATACGCACGCACAAACCATCAACCGCAATCGCGGATTTTGCATCTTTGCCAAACGCTGCACCGCGACCGAGAATTTTATTGGTCTCAGCGCCGCCCTTCCACTCTTCTCGTGACTGTCCATTACCCAAATCTTTATCGATCCAAGGAATGAGATTGCCGCCTAAGGGAACACCAAACTGTTTGACTTCGTCGTCGCTCATCGCATGCTGCCGCGCTAATACCTTGCGATCAATTTCTAATATCGCGGATGCCGGATCATCTAGTAAAGATTTCACTTCAGCGTTGATGCTGCCAAACTGAGTCAGCAATTCACGCATGTGTTGCGCACCACCGCCGGAAGCGGCTTGATAGGTCATGGAGGTCATCCAATCAACCAAATCATGCGCGAACAAACCGCCTAAGCCCATTAACATGCACGACACCGTGCAGTTACCACCAATGTAGTTTTTGGTACCCGATTTCAATGCGTGCTTGATCACATCCATATTCACTGGATCCAGCACGATGATGGCATCATCTTTCATACGCAGCGAAGATGCCGCATCAATCCAATATCCATTCCAACCTGCAGCACGCAGCTTAGGGAAAACGTCACTGGTGTAATCGCCGCCCTGACACGTTAAAATGATGTCGCATTTTTTGAGCGCATCAATATCATTCGCGTCTTTCAATGCTGTTTCATTCTTAGCCAAGGCAGGCGCTTTACCGCCAGCGTTCGAGGTTGAAAAAAATACCGGCTCAATGTGATCAAAATCGTTTTCTTCTTGCATGCGCTGCATGAGCACTGAGCCCACCATGCCACGCCAGCCAACTAATCCTACGAGTTTCATATCTCTTCCTAAAAAATCAGGACAGCGCTTTGACTACAGCGCTACCCATATCAACCGTTCCTACCTTAGTCGTACCCGCTTCATAAATATCCGGTGTACGCAGGCCTTGCGCGAGTACCTGCTTGACTGCTGTTTCTATGCGATCTGCCTCAGCGGGCAAATTCAACGAGAAGCGCAGCATCATGGCAGCGGACAAAATCGTAGCCAATGGATTCGCAACGCCCTTACCTGCGATATCCGGCGCCGAACCATGCGAAGGCTCATACAAACCTTTGCTGTTGGCATCCAGCGATGCTGAAGGCAACATACCAATCGAGCCGGTCAACATAGCCGCTGCATCCGAGAGAATGTCGCCAAACATATTACCCGTCACAATCACATCGAATTTTTTCGGCGCGCGCACCAACTGCATCGCCGCGTTATCAACGTACATGTGATCGAGCTCGACATCGGGATACTCTTTATGCACATCGGTGACGATATCTTTCCAAAACTGGAAGGTCTCCAGCACATTGGCTTTATCAACACTGGTCAGACGCTTGCCACGTTTTTGCGCCGCTTTAAAAGCTACGTGAGCGATACGACGAATTTCTGGTTCAGAGTAACGCATGGTGTCAAAACCCTCACGTGAACCTTTGAACGGGCCATCGGGGGCTTCACGCATTCCACGCGGCTGACCAAAATAGATATCGCCATTCAATTCACGCACGATGAGGATATCGAGACCTGAAACCACTTCCGGTTTCAGCGTGGATGCACCCACTAATTCAGGGTAAAGAATCGCTGGGCGAAAGTTTGCAAATAAAGTGAGGTGTTTGCGTAAACCTAAAATAGCCTGCTCGGGACGCAGTGAACGCTCTAGCGTGTCGTATTTCCAATCACCGACTGCACCAAACAAAATAGCATCGGCTTCTTTAGCCAGCTTCAATGTGCCGTCAGGCAGTGGATGGCCGTGAGCCTCGTAACCTGCACCACCGACCGGTGCGGTTTCCATTTCAAATTTTTGGCCTAAGGCTTCCAGAACACGAACTGCCTGAGCAACAATTTCGGTACCAATGCCGTCACCCGGCAAGATTGCGATTTTCATGGGATATCTACTTAAATAATTAAATCGTATTTGCCAACCAAGGGAAGCGGCTGATATGGCGCTCTTCAAACGTATGAATAGCATCCGCATGCTGCAGCGTCAGACCAATATCATCCAAGCCGTTGATTAAGCAATGTTTGCGGAATGCGTCGACTTCAAAATGAAATACCGAACTGCTATTCGATGTCGATACGGTTTGCTTTTCCAGATCCACTACGAGTTTAAAACTTGGAAACGCTTTGACTTCATTGAATAGCTGATCAACTTCGGTTTCTGTCAGTCGTATCGGCAGCAAACCATTCTTGAAGCAGTTATTGAAAAAAATATCGGCAAAGCTAGGCGCAATGACTGCCCGAAAGCCATATTGATCTAAAGCCCACGGCGCATGCTCACGCGATGAACCGCAACCAAAATTTTTGCGCGCCAAAAGAATCGATGCGCCTTGATAGCGCGCTTGGTTCAGCACGAAATCAGGATTCAATGGACGTTTGCTGTTATCCATGCCGGGTTCGCCATGATCGAGATAGCGCCACGCATCAAACAAATTCGGACCAAAACCGGTGCGATGGATGGATTTAAGAAATTGCTTAGGGATGATGGCATCGGTATCTACATTGGCGCGATCTAATGGCGCCACCAATCCATCAAGTACAGTAAATTTATTCATGATGTTATTTTTTGCTCGCGTCTTGAATTTTATCGCCCAGCTTTTCAAAATCTTTGCCGATACCGTGAATGGTGTTGCAACCTGTCAGTACAAAAAAAATCAGGCCCAACAGAAGCGTCGTTTTTTTCATGTTGCCCACTCCCTTACAGACCACGAACATCAACAAAGTGTCCGGCAACGCCTGCTGCAGCTGCCATCGCCGGACTCACCAGATGAGTACGCCCGCCTGCACCCTGACGGCCTTCGAAATTACGGTTCGACGTTGATGCGCAACGTTCACCCGGCTCAAGACGATCT
>JBIIQR010000068.1:0-6684 GCA_044341985.1 Burkholderiaceae bacterium | reverse complement strand
GCGTCGAATTGCTTTGTCGCGTCCTGATGTGAGATTTACGTTAACGCACAATGGCAAAGCCAGCGATCATTGGAAAGAAGCACCGTTTGAACAACGTTGCGCTCAGATATTGGGCGAAGAATTTTCCAACGCCTCGTTATCAGTCAGCGAACAAGCCGGTCCTTTGCAACTGCACGGCTTAGTCGGCTTACCTACAGCCGCTCGTTCACGCGCAGATTCGCAATATTTTTATGTCAATGACCGATTCGTTCGCGACAAGTTACTGACTCATGCTGTGCGTGCGGCTTATCAAGATGTGCTGCATGGTGATCGGTATCCGTCCTATGTCATTAAACTCGATTTGGATCCATCGCTGGTCGATGTGAATGTCCATCCTTCAAAGATTGAAGTGCGCTTTCGTGATAGCCGAGCAGTCCATCAATTTGTTTATCACGCAGTCCATCGAGCACTGGCTCATACATCGGCAAGTGCGTCAGCCAGTGTATTTAACGACACGCCACCGCCCGTGACGAGTGCATCGAATAATCTGCAGTGGATTAATTCACGCCCACGCCAAACATCGCTAGGGATAGCGCAAGATACTGCTCGTTATGGCCATTTTTTCTCGAATGATCTGCCGCCTGCCACCGCAGCAAGTACAGGCTCGTGGTCAACACCGGTATCCGCAGACAGTGATCATCCGCTAGGATTTGCGCTCGCGCAGTTACACGGTATTTACGTACTCGCTCAAAATAATCAAGGGCTAGTCTTGGTCGATATGCATGCCGCTCATGAGCGCATCTTGTATGAACAATTTAAACAATCACTCGAATCCGAATCGATACAGCTTCAGCCCTTGCTTATTCCCGTTACATTCATTGCAGACGCCATTGATGTCGCTACCGCTGAAGAAAATCAAGAGACACTCGCCACACTAGGGTTTGATATTGCCGCGATGTCGCTCACCACCTTGGCCGTGCGTGCTATTCCCGCATTGCTTAAAAATAGTGATGCACAATCACTTGCACGAGACGTATTACGCGACCTCCGCGAATTTGGCGGCTCGCATGTTTTGGTAGAACGTCGGAATGAATTATTAGGAACACTTGCGTGTCACACGGCTGTGCGTGCCAATCGCCAGCTCACCGTGATAGAAATGAACGCCCTGCTACGTCAAATGGAAGCGACAGAACGCTCCGACCAATGCAATCACGGGCGTCCGACCTGGGTGCAATTAGCCGTCTCTGATCTCGATAAACTGTTTTTGCGCGGCCAATAATTCAACACCGTATGAGCCAACCACCGCTGCCACAGTTTGGGCACGCACCCATACTGGTGCTGATTACGGCTATGTTGATGATGCAGCCGCTATCAACAGATTTGTATCTCGCTTCATTACCCAGCCTGGGTAATGAGTTCATGGCACCAGTCGCTACGGTTCAGCTAACGCTCTCGCTATTTGTGATGGGCTTTGGTAGTGCTCAGTTAATCGTCGGCCCTCTGTCAGACCGGTTTGGACGCCGCCCGATTTTGCTTGCAGGCCTGACGATTTATTTAGTAGCCAGCGCCGCCTGTGGCCTTTCAACATCCATACAATTTTTAATTGCTGCTCGCTTCGTGCAAGCCTTGGGTTGCTGCTCAGCGGTGATGATCGCGCGCGCTATTGTTCGTGATGCCTACGCTCCTGAGCACAGCGCGCGAGTGATTGCTCGTGCCAGTACGTGGATTTCTGTAGCGCCTATTTTGGGGCCAATACTTGGCTCATTCATGCAGGTTCAATTGGGTTGGCGTGCTGCGTTTGTGGTGTTGGGATTATTTTCAGCACTCGTTTTAATTGCTTGCATTATTCGACTGCCCGAAACCAACGAACATAAAAATCCGCAGGCCACAAACGTGTATGGATTGTTGACAAATTACCAATTGGTTTTAGGTTCGCGTGAATTTTGGATTCATGTACTGCCAGCCGCTTTATCGTATGGCTCAATTTTCATGTTCATCTCTGGCTCATCATTCGTATTGATACGCATATTAGGCGTGCCAGTAGCATGGTTTGGCGTCTGTTTTGGATTAGCTGTCTCAGGCTATATGACGGGCACGTTAATATGTCGCAGACTATTAATGACGATCAGTGGCATACAAGCGTTACGCATAGGTACAACGTGCTCTCTCGCTGGTGGAATCTTTTTTTTACTTGCGACATTATTAGGATGGTGGCATTGGAGCATGGTGGTACTTGCTATGTTCATTACCATGGTGGCTCACGGTATTAACTTCCCCGTAACGCAAGCTGGTGCGGTTGCGCCCTTCCCGAAACAAGCCGGTACCGCTGCAGGCTTGATGGGCGCGATCATGATGGCCTTTGCATTTATGGTGGGGAGCACCGTTGGCGCGACACATAATGGAACGCTATACCCAATGGCGATACTCTCCTGCGTCATTAGCATCCTGAGTTTTACATCCGTGCGACTGCTCTCTCCAAAAATCGCTAAACCATGAAATCATCCAAGCCGCTAGTTGTGGCCATCATGGGCCCTACCGCCTCGGGTAAAACTGCGGCCGCGCTGGCGATTGCTAAATCTATTCCTTGCGAAATTATCTCTGTTGATTCAGCACTGATTTATCGCGGTATGGATATCGGCACAGCTAAGCCTAGCGATGAAGAGCGCTCACAAGTACCCCATCATCTGATTGACATACTCGATCCCAGTCTTTCGTATTCAGTAAAACAATTCAGAGACGATACTTTGCGTCTTATTACTGATATTCAAGCGCGATCCAAACTGCCCTTGCTGGTCGGCGGAACCATGCTGTACTTCAAAGCACTGCGCGATGGACTGGATGATTTACCGTCAGCAGATCTAGCTCTGCGCTCACAACTCGATAGGGAAATTGCCCGTCATGGCACCGCTGCACTGCATGCTCGTTTGCGTAAACTCGATCCAATCACTGCAGAACGTCTTAATCCGAATGACACACAACGCGTACAACGTGCCATGGAAATTATTCTACTGACTGGCCAACCGATGTCATCGCAATTAGATAAAGCAGACAAACCCGAACTACCTTTTGAATTGATGTCATTAGCGCTCGAACCTTCTGATCGCAAAGTGCTGCACGATCGTATCGCCAATCGCTTCGATGTCATGCTATCAGCCAAACCGGGATTGATTGAAGAAACAGCAGCGCTCAAGCAGCGTAGCGATCTTCACAGCGGACTCCCTTCCATCCGCTGCGTTGGCTACCGACAAGCGTGGGATTACCTGGATGGGAAAATTAATCGAGACAGTCTGCTTGAAATGGGCATTGCCGCCACACGCCAACTCGCAAAACGGCAGCTGACGTGGTTACGCAGCATGCCTGACCGCGAAGTTATCGACTGCCTGTCGTCCAACCCTACTGAGCAGATCCTGAGTCTGGTAACCGCCCGGCTCGGTTGACACGGTGTGGCTCGGAAGCGATAATCGCCGGCTTCGTGGTGATATAGCTCAGTTGGTTAGAGCACAGCACTCATAATGCTGGGGTCGGTGGTTCAAATCCACCTATCACCACCAAAATCCCCCCAAGAATCTAAGAATTCAGCCAGATTCAGAGCATCCCCCCTGTTTTTATCGTGTGGCCTACTTCCATTGGCCACTAGATATCATCCTTTGCGCGTCGAAATTAAGTACTTACTTCGCAAATCCACCAACTTCCATGAAAACGCCCTGCAAAAACAGTTCGACAATCTAAACTAGAACTTGGCGTGCCATTCCCAATTAGGGTTACTGGCTAAATGGAAATTTTTAAAAAATAAGATGTTGTAAATTGGATAATCAAAAATAGTGTAACCGAAATTCAGTTACACTTCCGGCCCAATTTGCGATATCTTTCATGACGAGACATTCGAAAACGCTGGAACGCCTAACGACCAAACCAACTCCAGCCAACTTCAAGTGGGCTGACTTGGTTTCGGTCTTGCAGCATCTAGGCTTTGAGCAGATTAAAAACACGGGCTCTCGCCGTAAATTTTTTCATCAAGGGAAAAACGTTCTGATTAGCTGCCACGAGCCGCATCCGTCACCGAATGTAGATAGAGGCTGCATTAATGACATCGTCGATACACTAAAGAACACTGGATTTATACCGTCATGAACATCCTGAAATACAAAGACTTTGAAGGGTCAGCCGAGCTTGATATGGAGCGTCAGGTTTGCCGTGGCAAACTTTTATTCATTGATGATCTTGTCACGTATGAAGCAGCATCAATCGCTAATTTGCAGAGTGAGTTCGAGGCGGCCGTCGATGATTATCTGGAAACGTGCAAATCACTCGGGCGGGATCCGAAACGTCCACTCAAAGGTTTGTTCAACGTACGCACTCCCCCTGAACTACACAAGGAATTACACCTTCGGTCGCTGCAGGATCATTGCTCGCTGAATGAAACCGTCGTCCGTGCGTGCCAGGCATGGGTGACCAACCGCACCTTCCATGAAATACGCTTGACTGTCGAAAATTCTTCCACCGTATCGCATGCGATCCGCTATGGCTCTGATCAGCCTATCCAATTCGAACATATAAGTAATCTCCATGACTTTACTGCCATTGCCCATCGTAATTGACCCCCCGCTATCCCTACGCGAGATGACAGCAGTACTAATCAAGCACTACGGCTTGCGCGAAGGTTTATATGAGCTACTCGTCGAATTTCAGGTCGGAATGGGTGTCGTTGGCCCCACGCCTCAGACTGCTCTGCCAGGTGCAACCGTCGGATTATCAAAGCTCGGGCTAATGAAGGTTCAAGCCGCGGGCGAAAACACGCTTGATGCAGCCATTGTGAATCCGCTTAAAAAAACATCAAGAAAAAAAATCTGAAAACTATTTAATATTAAACAATAAATCTAATGCAATGAATGCCGTAGATTTTTTGTACTACCGGCTCTGTATCAAACCACTAGACTAGCCCACCACCACAGGGCACGAACTAGCCCCGTCCCTGCTATAATTTTGGGCATTACCCTCGGCACCAACCTGCTCGCTCGCTCACTGAGCGACGCCTATTTGCCTCACTCTTTTTGGTCCGCATGCAAAAAAAATTATTTATTAAAACCTTTGGCTGCCAAATGAACGAGTATGACTCGGACAAAATGGCGGATGTATTAAATATTTCCGAAGGCGTAGTCAAGACAGACACCCCGGACGATGCTGACATTATTTTGTTTAATACCTGCTCGGTGCGTGAAAAAGCTCAGGAAAAAGTATTCTCTGATTTGGGTCGAGTGCGCGAGCTCAAACTTAAAAATCCCAAGTTGATGATAGGTGTGGGTGGCTGCGTAGCATCGCAGGAAGGCGCCGCGATTATCCGACGTGCGCCCTATGTCGACGTGGTATTTGGCCCGCAGACGCTGCATCGCCTGCCCGATTTATTAGAAGCACGTCGCACTAGCGGGAAAGCACAAATTGATATCAGCTTTCCAGAAATAGAAAAGTTTGATCATCTCCCACCGGCGCGGGTTGAAGGCGCCAGTGCCTATGTATCGATTATGGAAGGCTGCAGTAAATATTGTAGCTACTGCGTTGTCCCTTACACTCGTGGCGAAGAAGTCTCACGCCGATTTGATGATGTGCTGAAGGAAATCAATCATCTCGTTGATCAAGGCGTCAAGGAAATTACCTTATTAGGTCAAAACGTTAATGCCTATCGCGGTGTAATGCCCGATGGTGATATCGCTGATTTTGCTTTATTGATCGAATACATAGCAGAACTCCAAGGTGTTGAACGCATTCGCTATGTCACCAGCCACCCCAAAGAATTCACACAACGTTTAATTGATGTTTACGCTCGCGTGCCTAAACTAGTCAGTCATTTGTATTTGCCAGCGCAACACGGCTCAGACAAAATTCTCGCTGCTATGAAGCGCGGCTATACCGTGCTTGAATATAAATCTATCATTCGGCGACTGCGTGAAGTGCGACCCGATGTAACGATAGCTTCAGATTTTATCGTCGGCTTCCCCGGCGAAACTGATGCCGATTTTGAAGCATTGATGAAGCTAGTTGATGATGTGGGCTACGACAATAGTTTCTCGTTTATTTTTAGTCCTCGTCCTGGAACACCCGCTGCCAATCTGAGCGATGATACCCCTCACGAGATTAAACTAGCTCGTCTTCAACGCTTACAAAAAGTCATCGCCGATAACACGCGTCGCTTTTCGGATGCCATGGTAGGTAGCGTACAGCGCGTCTTAGTTGAAGGCCCATCAAAGCGAAGTACAGAAGAGCTGCAAGGCCGCACTGAAAATAATCGTGTCGTTAATTTTGAAGGCGGGCCTCAAGCCAACCGCTTAATTGGTCAGTTCATTGACGTTCTCATCACAACCAGCCATCCATTTTCTTTGCGTGGTGATGTGGTGGTCAAACAATGAAAAAAGCTAACCCACCACAGCATTTCACACCCTCCCCGCTAGACAACACTCGACTAGCCCATCTTTGTGGTCCGCTCGATGAAAATTTGCGGCAGATTGCCGCCGCGCTGGATGTTACGTTGTTTAGACGTGGTGAAAAATTTATTGCTGATGGCGATAACGCAGCGGTTGCGGTCGCTATGCTAGAAAAATTTTACGCCAAAGCGGATCAGGCTATTTCAATCGAAGAAGTTCAGCTGGCACTGGTAGAACAGAAAGCCGCCTCTGCTCCAAAACCAATCAAATCGTCTACTAAAACGGATGC
>JBIIQR010000296.1:0-2948 GCA_044341985.1 Burkholderiaceae bacterium | reverse complement strand
CAGCGGTTTAGCGCCATTATTAATGGTGTTTTCATCAACAACCACCTTGGCAACATTTTGCTCATTCGGCAACTCAAACATCACGTCCAGCAACGCATGTTCAACGATAGAACGGAGACCACGAGCACCGGTCTTTCGCTTGATCGCTTTTTTCGCAATCGCATGCAATGCACCTGGCCTGACTTCGAGTTCGGCACCTTCCATCTCAAGCAATTTGGAGTATTGCTTGATCAATGCATTTTTTGGCTCGAGTAAAATTTGAATTAACGCGTCTTCGGTCAACTCAGATAAGGTGGCTACCACAGGCAAACGCCCGACTAACTCAGGAATCAAGCCAAACTTAATCAAATCCTCGGGCTCGGCATCTTGCATTACTTCGCTTGCGCTGCGCTCGGCCTGGCTCTTCACTTCCGCTGAAAAGCCTATGCCACTTTTCTCAGAACGATTCGACACAATTTTTGCCAGGCCATCAAACGCACCACCGCAAATAAACAAAATATTTGTGGTGTCTATCTGAACAAAATCTTGGTTGGGATGCTTACGACCACCTTGTGGAGGAACCGATGCCATCGTACCTTCGATAAGTTTCAACAAGGCCTGCTGCACGCCTTCGCCAGAAACATCACGAGTAATCGATGGGTTATCCGATTTGCGCGATATCTTGTCTATTTCATCGATATAGACAATACCTTTCTGCGCCTTTTCCACTTCATAGTTACAGTTTTGCAGCAGCTTCTGAATAATGTTTTCAACGTCCTCACCGACATATCCAGCTTCAGTCAGCGTGGTCGCATCAGCAATTACAAAAGGAACGTTCAAAGTACGGGCAAGCGTCTGCGCTAACAAGGTCTTACCCGAACCTGTTGGGCCGACCAAAAGAATATTACTCTTCGCTAATTCGACATCATCTTTTTTACCGAGATGACGCAAACGTTTGTAATGATTGTAGACAGCCACAGACAATGTGCGCTTGGCAGTTTCCTGTCCAATGACGTATTGACCCAGCAGGTCAAGAATTTCTTGTGGCGTAGGTAAATCAGATTTGGGACTACCGACTGTTTCAACAGTGGAAGCCTCATCGCGAATGATGTCATTACACAGATCAATACATTCATCGCAAATAAATACAGAGGGGCCAGCTATTAGCTTTTTAACCTCGTGCTGGCTCTTACCGCAAAATGAGCAATAAAGTAACTTTTCACCGCCAGAAGACTTTTTATCGGACATGAGCACGCAAAATGGATGGATTTGAGTCGATCTTACCTGCGAATTCGTAATTCGTCACGCAGACAAGCCTAATTCCGGATGCACCAGCCAGCTACCAGAACGATAATTATCAAAAATACTACTCGGCGCGATGGGTTAGGACCTTATCGATCATGCCGTATTCAACAGCCTGCTCGGCGGACATAAAGTTGTCGCGATCAGTGTCACGACCAATCTGGTCCATGTTCTGACCAGTTTTTTCAGCCAAGATGTTGTTGAGGCGTTCACGCAAGTAAAGAATTTCCCGCGCCTGAATTTCGATATCCGAAGCCTGACCACTTGCCCCGCCTAAGGGTTGATGAATCATGATGCGCGAATTTGGAAGCGAGAAACGCTTTCCCTTAGCACCAGCGGCTAAAAGAAACGCACCCATCGACGCAGCCAAACCTGTACATAGCGTTGACACGTCAGGCTTAATAAATTGCATCGTGTCGTAAATCGCCAGTCCGGCTGATACTGAGCCACCTGGCGAGTTGATATAGAGCGAGATATCTTTTTCAGGATTTTCACTTTCCAGGAAAAGCAACTGAGCCACCACCAGGTTGGCCGTGTGATCATTAACCGGCCCCACCAAGAAAATCACTCGCTCTTTTAGCAGGCGCGAGTAAATATCGTAGGCGCGCTCGCCACGACCACTCTGCTCAATAACGACTGGAACCATACCGAGCATGTCGGTGTCGATCGCAGATTTACGGTGGATGCTATCGGTCATTTGATTTCCCATGAAAACTGTAAGGCGTTGGATCGTTGAATAACGATCCTCGGCAAACCAAAAAACAAAAAATAAGTCGCTAGTAAATTCAGACTATCGCTTAATCAATAATCAGTAATTAGCCTTCATTCTGGCTATTCATCAACTCATCAAAAGCAACCGTCACTTCTTTAACTTTCGCTTTTTCAAGCACGAACTTCACTACATTTTCTTCGATCACCATTGCTTCGACGTCCGCCAGACGATTGCGATCGCTGTAGTAATACTTCAGTACTTGCTGCGGGTCTTCGTAGGCTTTAGCAAAATCTTCAATGAAGGCTTTGATTTGCTCCGCAGTCGCCTGCAAAGAATTCGCTTTAACCAGCTCAGACAATATCAATCCAATGCGTACGCGACGATCGGCTTGTTGAGTAAACAGATCAGCAGGGAAAGGCATGTCATTGACATTCATTCCACGCTGCTTCATGTCTTCGCGTGTCATGCTGGCCAATCGCTCTGATTCTTGCTCGAGTAGCGCCTTAGGAACATCGAGTTCAGCCACTTTAACCAGCGCATCTAAAACGCTAGTTTTTGTTCGCGCCTTAATACGATTTCCCACTTCACGCTCGAGATTAGCTCTGACATCATCACGCATTTTTTGCAGGTCGCCATCTGGAATACCCAGCGAGCGAGCAAAGTCAGCATCGACTTCAGGCATGTGAGCCCATTCGACGTTTTTAACTGTGATGGAGAATTCAACTGTTTTACCCGCCAAATCCTTGGCATGGTAATCCTCAGGAAACACCATAGGAAAGGTGCGCGATTCCCCCTTCTTCAGGCCGATGGTTGCTTTTTCAAAGTCAGCCAACATACGACCTTCACCGATTACAAACGGAAAGTCATCAGCTTTGCCACCGGCAAATTCAACGCCGTCAAGTTTGCCGACAAAATCAATCGTGACTCGGTCGCCATTTTGAGCTGAGGTATCAGG
>JBIIQR010000294.1:0-2949 GCA_044341985.1 Burkholderiaceae bacterium | reverse complement strand
CGTCAACAAGAAGGTGAATTTTTGGAGTCTGCTTTAGTACATGGCAATCATTACGGGACGTCCCGCACGATGGTGTCTGAGCAGACCGACGCAGGTCATGACGTGGTGCTGGAAATTGATTGGCAAGGCGCGCAGCAAATCAAAAAACACTATCCCGAATCCGTCGGTATTTTTATACTGCCGCCATCGCTGGCGACGTTGGAAGAACGACTGCGCAAACGGGCCCAAGATTCGGAGGAAGTCATCGCTCGGCGAGTGCACGCGGCCAGCAGTGAGATCGGGCATGCCCCAGAGTTCGAGTATGTTATTATCAATACAGAATTTGAGGTGGCGCTGAACCAATTAATCGCTATCGTCCAGGCCTCACGCTGCCGGTTCTCGCAGCAGGCCGAGCGCAACCGCTCTCTATTTGCCAATTTCGGCATTCACGTTAAACAGAATTAATCTAGTCCGAACTCTGGAGACATCATGGCACGTATTACAGTCGAAGATTGTTTAAAGCGTATTCCTAACCGCTTTCAGCTCACACTGGTTGCAACCTATCGTGCTCGTCAACTACTTCAGGGTCACACCCCGAAAGTACTGTCGGATGACAAAGCCACCGTAACCGCATTGCGCGAAGTCGCTGCAGGTCTGGTCGGCATAGAAATGCTGAAGAAAGTACCCGGCTGATTACGATAAGCCCGTGAACACGGGTCGGCTCTGATGAATCCGACATCCGCTGATATCCCCGCCCCCTCCGCCACCCGGAGGAAATCAGCTGGCGCGCTATCGAAATTTTCCCCATCGCCTGAAAAAAGTCCACCGAATGCGGTGGGCGTTGCGTCCGTCACGGAGTTGACCGCAATTTTGGCTGAATACCTCAGCCCGTCCGAACTCAAAAAAATCAAAGAAGCCTACCGTTTCTCAGATGAGATGCATCTGGGACAGGTACGTAAATCTGGCGAACCGTACATTTCTCACCCGATTGCCGTGGCAGAAATCTGCGCTGAGTGGAAACTCGATGCACAAGCCATTATGGCGGCGCTACTGCATGACGTAATGGAAGATCAGGACGTTCGCAAAGATGAGTTGATCGAGCGCTTTGGTGCACCCGTCGCCGCTTTAGTCGATGGCTTGTCAAAGCTAGACAAAATTGAATTCCAAACTCAGATCGAACAGCAAGCGGAAAATTTCCGCAAAATGCTGCTGGCGATGGCGCGAGATGTGCGCGTTATTTTGGTCAAACTGGCCGATCGCCTGCACAACATGCGTACCTTGGACGCCATGTCGTCCGACAAACGTCGACGCATTGCACGCGAAACGATGGAAGTGTATGTACCGATCGCGCACCGCTTAGGTCTCAACAATATCTATCGCGAGCTGCAAGAGCTGTCTTTCTCACACCTATACCCGCTGCGCTACCGTACGATTTCAAAAGCGCTGCGCGCTGCCCGAGGTAATCGTCGTGAAGTGGTCAGCAAGATACTGACGTCTGTCAAAGATGCTCTTGATCGTGCAGGCATCAAAGCCGGTGTGTACGGTCGCGAAAAAACCTTGTACGGCATTTATCGAAAAATGCGCAACAAGCACCTGACATTCTCACAGGTGCTGGATGTGTACGGTTTTCGTGTGGTGGTCGAAAATTTCGGAAGCTGCTACATGGCACTCGGTACTCTGCATGCACTCTTTAAGCCTATGCCGGGTAAATTCAAAGATTACATCGCCATCCCAAAATTAAATGGGTATCAGTCTCTGCACACGACCTTGATTGGCCCGTATGGCACGCCGGTTGAATTTCAGATCCGTACTGAGAATATGCATGGCGTCGCCGAGTCGGGTGTTGCTGCTCATTGGCTTTACAAAAACCAAGATGGACAACTGACCGATCTGCAGCAGCGCACTCACGCCTGGTTGCAATCGCTGCTGGATATTCAACATCAAACCGGTGACTCGGCGGAATTCCTTGAGCATGTCAAAGTCGATTTATTCCCCGACTCTGTGTATGTGTTCACGCCAAAATCCATCATCATCGCGCTGCCTCGTGGGGCTACTGCGCTGGATTTTGCCTATTCCATTCATACCGACATTGGCGACCATGCGGTATCTGCGCGCATCAATCACGAACAAGCCGCACTTAAAACTGAGCTTCGTAACGGCGATATCGTGGCCATTGATGTGTCGGACGATGCGCGACCCACACCGAATTGGCTAGCCTTCGTTCGCACTGGAAAAGCACGCTCTGCTATACGTCACCACTTGCGCACCATCGACAGAGAAGAAGCGATCGACCTGGGTCGCATGCTGCTAGAGCAATCGCTGGCTGTGCTTGAACTACCCTCGAAAATTCCCACGCAAATTGCTGAACGTCTGCTTAATGAAACCGGCGTGAAATCCGTCAGTGATCTGTACGCAGAGATTGGCGTTGGTAAGCGTATGGCGTTGCTGGTTGCGCGACATATTCAAGGCTTGGAAGCAAACCAGGCTGACAAAAACCAACCGGAACAATCTATCACTAGCGCTGAAAGTAAAATCAAGCCTGTCATCATTTCAGGGCGCGAACCCAGCACATCCGTACAACTTGCGACGTGTTGTCTGCCTATCCCAGGCGATGCCTTGGCTGGCCAGTTGCGGCGCGACCAGACACTGCAAGTGCATGTGGCCGATTGTGAAGTGGCAAAACGTCAGCGTGCTAAAGAACAAGGACGTTGGATTGATGTGAGTTGGGCGTCAGACCATGCTCGTCGTTTTGAATGCCGTATCCGAGTGTTATTGCAAGATGAGAAGGGTGCTCTGGCGCGATTGGCTGCAGAGATCAACGAATCCGACTCAAATATCGTTCATGTCAGCATGGATGAAAACCACACTGGCCTAATGACTGAATTGAAATTTACCGTACAAGTTGAAGACCGAATTCATCTCGCGCGACTGATGCGCAATGTTAAACGCGTCAAAGGCGTTGAACGTATC
>JBIIQR010000293.1:0-2993 GCA_044341985.1 Burkholderiaceae bacterium | reverse complement strand
CTGATTTTGCGGCTAACTGGGGTAACACGGGACCTGCTGGCACCATCGAAAAATTCGAAACGATGGGTCCGTTTCCTATACCTACCATCAACACAGCTTTACTGCTGATGTCGGGTGTGACATTAACGATCTCTCATCATGCATTGCGCGTGGGTGATCGCAGCAAGACGGCTATCTGGCTGGCGGCGACGATATTGTTGGGCGCGATTTTTATGGGCTTTCAGGCCTATGAATATCATCACGCGTACAACGAACTCAATTTAAAACTGACGTCCGGTATTTACGGATCCACCTTTTTCATGCTGACGGGCTTTCACGGTTTTCACGTGACGATGGGTGCGATTATGTTATCGGTGGTTTTGTATCGTGTGATGAAAGGCCACTTTACAGCGGATCAACATTTCGCCTTTGAGGGCGCTGCATGGTACTGGCACTTTGTTGATGTGGTGTGGCTTGGTTTGTATGTAGTTGTGTACTGGTTGTAAGAAGCTAGGCACAAAAAAAGCCGCACTTCGGTGCGGCTTTTTTACTGGCGCGACGTAGTTTTAATACATGATGCCTGTGGGTTGTATGTAGCCTAAGTGATGAGCTATTAGCAAAAGTAAAAATACCAGAATTGAAAATCCTACTCGCAAGGCTAGGGCGTACACGGTGCGATTACTTTTCCCTTTGTCGCGCATCAGAAAAAAAAGTGCAGATCCCAAACTGGCGATGATTAAGATAAAGCCGAGAGCAACAAGAATTTTCATAAGGGGAGGCGCATTGAATAGCGCCGCAGCGCAGTGGTCAACTTCAGTAGATAATTAGTACCTTACTTTTACCTACATTCTAATGCGATTAAGCTTTCGTTTCCGATGGGTGCCTTTTTTGGCTGCTGCACTAGTGGTAGCCGTTGGAGTATCGCTTGGAAATTGGCAAGTTAGGCGTGCAGAACAAAAGCTGGCTCTGCAGGAGCAAATGTTGATGCGCGCTGAATTCGCACCTGTTAACTCGAATGCGCTAGCGCTAGCACAGACGCCGGAAGAATTTCGTCGTGTTGTAGCCAAGGGTGAATTCATTGCTTCTTGGGCGGTGTATTTAGACAACCGTCCTTATCAAGGTAAAGCCGGCTTCTATCTCCTAATGCCTTTCAAGCTGGCGGGAAGTGAGCAGTCGGTACTGGTTATGCGAGGCTGGTTTCCGCGTGACGTTTCAGATCGTGAACGCATTCCAGAGATTGCCGTGCCTAAAGGTGTGATTCAAATTGAGGGTCGGGTGCGGGCTTCAACCGGTAAAGTGATGCAACTGGGCGAAGCAGCCGCACTAGAGCCTGGAGCTATTGCACAGAATATCGATGTCGCAGAGTTTGCCCGCGCCAGCAAACTACCGTTACACACTTTTATAATTGAGCAAACTAACGACGCAGCGGATGGTTTAGTGCGCGACTGGCCCATACCATCGGTCGGTATCGACAAACACAAAGGCTATGCATTCCAATGGTATAGCTTGGCGCTGGTTGGCGCTGTTTTTTTTCTATTGACAGGATTTAAACGTGCAAGCAACTGAAGTTACACAAACTAAGTCATCCAGCCGAGGCCGCAAGATGTTTTTTCTTGTCTTGGCGATC
This sequence comes from Burkholderiaceae bacterium, assembly GCA_044341985.1. GTDB lineage: Bacteria > Pseudomonadota > Gammaproteobacteria > Burkholderiales > Burkholderiaceae_D > Pernthalerella. The sequence continues at coordinate 1,387 of JBIIQR010000293.1, read as the reverse complement.
TGCGCTGCGCCGATGATTTTTTCCTATTTAACGTATTACGTGATTAAGCCCGAGGGCCGCACCAACTACGGTGAAATAATTGATCCGCGCAACTATCCCATTCCTGATTTAGGCGGCACATCACTCGACGGCAAGCCTGCGAACTTGGATCAATTTAACGGTAAATGGATATTGCTGCAGATAGATTCAGCAGATTGCCAAAAGGCGTGCGCGCAAAAACTGTATTACATGCGTCAGTTGCGTTTAACCCAAGGTAAAGGGATGGATCGCATCGAGCGTGTGTGGTTAATTACCGATGATGCGCCGCTCGATATCGCGCAGATGAAAGAATACGATGGCACACAGTTTTTACGCGTTGATGCCAAAAAGCTAGCCGCCTGGTTGCCGGTAGCGGAAGGCACCAAAGCCAGTGATCATCTTTATATGATTGATCCATTAGGTAACTTGATGATGCGTTTTCCTAAAGATCCCGACGCTAACAAAATCAAAAAAGATATCTCTCGACTGCTTAAAGCTTCCAGCATAGGTTAATGCCATGTGGATCGTTTTAGCCCTTAAAGGTTTATTGGTGGCGTTAGTGCCCGCGACGTTGGTGTATGTGTCGCGCGGTAGTGATCGCTATCGCAAGCTGGCCTGGGTAATGGTTTTTTTCACGTTTGATTTAATTGTTTTTGGTGCATTTACTCGCCTAACCGATTCTGGACTCGGTTGTCCGGATTGGCCAGGCTGCTATGGTGAAGCCAACCCCTTTTTAGCTCACGATGAAATCACTGCGGCACAAACCTTGCAGCCCACTGGCCCTGTAACAGTTTTTAAAGCGTGGATAGAAATGATCCATCGTTACCTGGCGATGGGTGTGGGTGTGTTGATCATTGCGACGCTGCTAATTGCATGGCGCTTGTCGCGGCAATCAACAGAGGCTCGTTATTCGCCACGATTACCTGCATTGCTTCTGTTGTTAGTTTGTGTTCAGGGTGCCTTTGGCGCATGGACAGTCACGCTAAAACTTCAGCCGGTGATTGTGACGATTCATCTATTGTTGGGTATGTCTTTGCTGTCGCTGCTGACGTGGCACGCCATGCGGCAAAATCCGATGCCGACGATTCATCGTGACGCAGCGACTATGCGGTGGCCAGCATTGGCATCATTGGCGATTTTGTTTATACAAATTGCTTTAGGTGGTTGGGTCAGCACGAATTATTCAGCGTTGGCCTGTGGAGGTTTCCCTTTGTGCCAGGGATCGTTATTGCCTGAGATGGATTGGGCTCAGGGCTTCAGCTTGTGGCGTCATCTGGGAATGACTTCAGCGGGTGATTATCTGCCGTTTGGTGCACTCGTTGCGATTCACTGGGCGCATCGCAGCTTTGCCGTGCTTGTCGTTGGGGTG
>JBIIQR010000021.1:0-9589 GCA_044341985.1 Burkholderiaceae bacterium | reverse complement strand
AACGTTCGATTAGGTTATCTGAAAAAAATAACGCAACTACGCCCGCCGATACAACCAACTGGATACTCGCCGCTAATTGGGATGTAAAAGTTGCCAAACTGTTTGCTGCAATGACTGATAACGACGATGCTTCCGCCGGCACAACTCCACGGAAGAGCAAAGATTATTTGATCGGCGCTCAGGTGCCATTCAACAAACATACATTCATTGCCTCCTACATTTACAAAGATGGCGACAACGGGACAACTGGCAATGCAAACCAATTAGCTTTAGGTTACACCTATACGATGTCTAAGCGCACCAATCTGTATGCCGCATGGGGCCGCATTAACAATGGCACCAATATCCCTCTCACAGTAGGCAATAACTCTGAAGTTGGTAGCGGCGACAAAGCCTTCAACTTAGGTATCCGCCACGTTTTTTAATGCCGTTTAAGACAGGCTGATTCAAGATAGGGTAATCACTTAATCTCATCTTGAATCGCCTGTTTGTGAGTCTGCAGGTGTTTTCTGCGATCTAATCTCCTCTGTAGTTTTGTGGGCACCCCAGGGTGCCCTTTTTTATTCACGCCAATGGTTTCAGACCCAGATACAATCCGGGAATTCCTGATTTTCACTCCAGATCGCCGACTGCCATCATGACCACTACCCCAGACGCCCACGCCGTTGCACTCTATCTGGAAGATCATCCCAACTTTTTCGAAGACCACCCTGACCTGATTGCGAGCTTTAAGCTAACGACCGCACTAGGTGGTCGCACCGTCTCACTGCAAGAGCGCCAAGTCGAAGTCCTACGCGAAAAAATCCGCACTCTGGAACTACAGTTGGTGAATCAGTCGCGCTACGCCAAAAATAACGACGGGATCATGGTGAAAATCCATGAATGGACTCTGAAACTTCTGGCCGCACGTTCAGAGCAACCTGCGGAATCGGTGCTGGATACCTTAATCGACTGTTTCCAGGTTCCTGCTGCCAGCCTGAGAGTGTGGGACTCCTCCATCGACCTAGACGAAAAATGGCACGAAGCCCCCGATTTGGATGCGGCAAAAACACTCGCCACTCAACAAGCAACGCCGTATTGCGGTCCATCGACCAACAAACCCGGCTTGGAATGGCTGAGTAATTCAGCGGCGATTAAATCATTGGCGTTGATTCCACTTCGTGTACCAGGCTCCACCGAAAGCTTTGGCTTATTAGTGCTTGGCTCTCCTGATCCGGCGCGCTTCACCGCTGACATGGACACTCATTTTCTGCGGCAGATCGGCGAGATCGCCAGCGCCACAGTGCATGGACAGTAAAGCGACCTCGCATTTCAACGCTGCAGATGAGCAGCATATCGCTAGCTATCTGCAACACTTGCAAACGCAACGCAAGTTATCTGAGCACACCTTAGATAGCTATCAGCGCGACCTCGAACAATTAGGCGCGTTATGCGTTGAGAAGAAAATTTCTTCGCTATCTAAAATTACAGCATTTGATACGCGACGCTTTGCTGCGCAATTGCATTCGCGCGGTTTGTCGCCTAGTTCAATTGCACGCAAGTTATCTGCATGGCGAGGCTTTTTTAGTTGGATGGCGATACACCATCAACTCACCGTAAATCCTGCGGATGGCATTAAAGCACCCAAACGCGCACGCGCACTACCCAAAGCATTGGGTGTCGATGACGCTGTAAGATTAGTCAGCGGTAGCTACGCGAAGGCTGGCGCATCTGAAGCTTCAGACTCCGATGTAACACAACAGATTTGCAATCACGCCATGTTTGAATTGCTGTATTCAAGCGGGCTACGAGTTTCTGAATTAGTTGGGCTTGATGTTCAATACACAGAAACACGTGATCATTCATCACTAGGTTGGCTAGATCTTGATGGATGCGAAGTCACCGTCACCGGCAAAGGCAATAAGCGACGCACAGTTCCCGTGGGTAGCGCGGCATTACTCTCGATTCGTGAGTGGCTATCTCGACGAGCTTCGGTCATTGGCGAAAAACCTGACTGTGATTCGCATGCGCTATTTATCACCGCTCGCGGACAGAGGATAAGCGCTCGCGCAGTTCAAACCCGCATCAAAGCACACGCACAAGCCTTGGGCATCCCTGCCGACGTACACCCACATATGTTGAGACATTCATTTGCTTCTCATGTACTGCAATCATCGGGGGATTTGCGCGCCGTCCAAGAGATGCTAGGCCACTCATCAATCGCATCGACTCAGGTCTATACCTCGCTGGATTTTCAGCGCTTAGCGCAAGTGTATGATGCAGCACACCCACGAGCAAAAAAACAAACCTCTCGCGATTAATATATTTCGCTGTAATTTATTTCAACCCTACTCGCCACAGACGCAAAACTTATTCATGGCTCTTATTCCCACCACGATACTGACCGGCTTTTTAGGCGCCGGTAAAACCACGCTACTAAACCGTCTGCTACATGAAGACCACGGACAACGTATCGCTGTCATTGAAAATGAATTCGGTGAAGAAAATATCGACAATGAAATTTTGGTACAAGACACGCGTGAACAAATCATTGAAATGAATAACGGTTGTATTTGTTGCACCGTGCGCGGCGATTTAATTTCAGCACTTGGCCAGCTCGCACAAAAGCAGCGTGACGGCGAATTGAAATTTGATCGTGTGGTGATCGAAACTACAGGCCTTGCTAACCCCGGCCCGGTTGCACAAACGTTTTTCATGGATGAAGAAATCGCCACCAGCTATTTGTTAGACGGTGTGATTACCATCGTTGATGCCAGCAACGCTATGCAGCAACTCGACAAGTTTGAAGAGGCGCAACGTCAAGTCGGTTTTGCTGATCGACTGTTCTTATCTAAATCGGATTTAGTCAGCAAGGATCAACTAACCCTGCTTGAAACCAGACTGCGACGCATTAACCCGCGTGCGCCCATAGGACGTGCTGATTTCGGTACTGCTCCGATCGCAGAGATTTTAGATATTCGTGGATTTAATCTGAATGACAAATTAGATATCGATCCTGATTTTCTAAAGTCTGAAGAAGCGCATCACTGCGATGATCATTGCGACCATGATCATCATGAACATGGGCACGAACATAAGCACGATCATGCAGCTCACCAAGAAGGTGGTCATACGGACGATATCGCCGCTTTTGTTTTTCGTAGTAACCGCGCTTTTGATCCGGCTCGCCTAGAAGATTTCATCGGTCAATTGATACAGATGTACGGCCCTCGAATGCTGCGCTACAAAGGTATTTTGTGGATGGAGGGGTCGTCGCGAAAGGTGATTTTTCAGGGAGTCCATCAAACCATGGGCAGTGATTTGGGCGCACCATGGGCTTCCGAAGAAGTTCGTGGCAGCAAAATCGTTTTCATAGGTCAAGCATTACCGCGAGCCATATTCACTGAGGGTCTGGAGCAATGTCTGGTATAAATGACATAGTATTCACAAAAAATGAGGCGGCACTCCCCGCTTTTGCTAGGTTTTGCGTGGCTGTACTTGCCAATTGAATTAAAAATATGAAAAGCTTGTCTGTACAGCGGACAATGCGATTACAATAGCGCCCGATTTGCTTCGGGCGCCCCTGCCGGGGATAGTGAGACAGTCCGAGCAGACAACCAGTCTGCCCTGCGCATCAGCAAAAGCAATCGCAGGCATGCTGGATACAATTGACACATCAGAAGTTACGAAAGCAAGCTACGTGGCAACCACTACAAAAACTTTGAAGCCAGCCGTCAGCGACGGCACTCCTATCTCTGAGGAACAGCTTCTCAAGATGGGCGAGAAGGATTACATGAATGCAGCGCAATTGGCTTTTTTTAAAGCCCGTCTGCAGCAGCTTGAAAAAGATCTTCTCAGAAACGCCGGCGAAACCACCGAACATCTGCGTGAAACCGTCCTCGTACCTGACCCTGCGGATCGCGCCACCATCGAAGAAGAACATGCACTCGAATTACGTACTCGCGATAGAGAGCGCAAACTTCTGAAAAAAGTACAGCAGTCAATACAGTCTATTGATGCTGGCGACTACGGCTGGTGCGAAGAAACCGGTGAGGCCATTGGGATACCTCGCCTGTTAGCGCGTCCAACCGCAACACTTTCCCTTGAGGCCCAGCAGCGCCGGGAACTCAAGCAGAAACTCTACGGCGACTAGAAACATTGCACTAAATTGTGGAATGATATAGTTGGGTTTAATTTTTAAAGTAATCAAAAATAAAACTAGCGTGAATCCATACCTCAGCACAAAGCCGTCAGCTAGCTACAAAAACGTAGCGCTGTGGCTTGTGCTTTGCTTATTATTTGCGCAATGTTTGGGCTACTCCCACTCGATTAGCCACTCGGGGATACAAACCGAGGCCATATCAAGCAATAACAGCCTGAAATCCTACAGTGGCTGTTTTGATCATCAACAAGCGGGGCACTCTTGCGCATTACTTGAGGCAGGAACACTAGGCGCCAGCCTAACCGCCCCTTTTTTCCAGATTACTGCTATAGCGCCGCCAGGTTTTATCTTGGCCAACTTGATGCGCTTTGGTTTTCAACAAGCTTTCGTCGCACTCTTCTCCTCCAGAGCTCCACCCGCTCTCCACTGAGCATTCATCATCCTTAAAAAATATCTACCTTGCGGTTATATGCCGCAGGTGGTTACTTAATCAGTGGAGAATTACATGAATTTACGTCAGTCATATATGGCGCAAGCCATTATTTGCGCGTTTGCGGGTGCAACGTTTACCTCTCATGCTGAAGACAATATTAAAAAACTTGATTCTGTGATTGTGACTGCCGATCCGTTTGGTCGCAGTGAAAATGCCATGATTCTTGCACCGGCAAAAGTCATTTCCGGTGATGAGCTTCGGGACAAATTAGCGGACTCCATTGGACAAACGCTAAGCAATGAATTAGGTGTTACCACGTCTGGATTTAGCTCAGCTGCATCGCGCCCTATCATTCGTGGCTTGGATGGCCCGCGCATTAAGATACTGGAAAATGGCATGGGCAATGGTGACCTTTCGTCCATCTCGAGTGATCATGCTGTAGCCAGTTCTGGCGCAACTGCACGACAAATTGAAATCCTGCGTGGTCCAGCTGCACTGCTTTATGGTTCTGGTGCTATTGGTGGCTTGGTCAATGTGGTTAATGATCGCATTGCCAAAACCTTGGAACCCAAGCCCATCGGCGAAACAGAAGTACGCTATAGCGCGGTTGATCGCGGTGTCGCAGCGAGCTTCTCTGCCGACGGCTCCACCGGTAGTATCGGTTTACATGCAGATGGCAACATGCTGCATGCCAGCGATTACCGCATCCCAGGTAACAGCAGCATATTCGGCGATGGCGATACTGGCAGATTAAGTTTTTCTGGTAATCGCGAACGTAGTCTGGGGTTTGGTGGTTCACTCATCAAGGACTGGGGTTATGTCGGTTTATCCGTTGCCACGCTTGATAAGGTTTACGGAATACATGGCGCGGATGAAAGATCAAACATTGATCTCAAACGAACACGTATCGATGCCGATAGCCTGATTAAATCGCCTTTCGATGGTTTTGATTCACTGCGCATACGATTTGGCAATACCGACTACAAGCATACTGAGCTAGAAAATGGAACGGATCCTCATGTTCGATTCACTAACAAATCGAACGAAACACGCTGGGAATTAAGTCACTTACCGGTTGCTGGCTGGCGCGGTAAATTTGGTGTTCAAACCGAGCAAGCCACCACCAAAGCCGCCAATCTTGAAGGAGCGGATCCGACAGTACCGCGGACAAATTCCACCGCCTTTGCAGGCTTCTTTTTGGAAGAGCGCGATTTTGGCGCAACCCGAATCAATATCGGCGGCCGCTTAGAATCCATTTCACGCAAGCCCGACGGCAGCGTCAATCGCTCTTACAGTCTGGGGTCATTTTCAACCGGTGCGCTATGGGCCTTCACTCCAGGCTATGGTTTGGGTGCTACCGCATCACTTGCGCAGCGCGCACCCACCGCTGAAGAATTGTATTCAAATGGCGCTCATCACCCGACCGAAACCTATGATGTTGGCGACACCTCTTTAAAGAAAGAAACCTCTAAAAATATAGATTTGTCGCTGCAAAAAACAGAAGATAAGCTGCGATGGAAAACCAATGTCTATCAAAATAAAGTCAGCAACTTTATTTACGGTGACATAGGCAGCATCAATCTTGATCCTGATGGCGTCTTGCGCGACCGCAATTTCAAACAAGCGAATGCCACACTCAAAGGGATAGAAGCTGAACTCAGCTACAACTTATATGAAACCGGATGGTACGGTCGTGTGTTTATGGATAGCTCGCGCGGCACCTTAGATGACTTGGGCAACCTACCCTTACAACCAGCAACCCGCACAGGACTAAATGCCGGATATCAAGATTCGCGTTGGCGCTCATCGCTTTCTGTTATCCATTCAGATTCACACAACAGGATAGCCAGCTCCACCGTTTCGGATGAAACAACAACGAAAGGCTACACCAACGTCGACGCTAATCTGTCTTATACGCAACGCTATGGAACTACCGATTTGACGTGGTTCATGATTGCACGCAATTTGTTGAATGAGGAAATTCGGCTATCAACATCACTTCTTAAAGACTATGTTCCTCAGCCCGGACGCAATCTGATCGTTGGTGTTCGAACACGCTTTTGAATTAGCTGAACGTAAGCAACGTGTAACTCACGCCACGTTGCAATCAGTAATTCCCACAAACAGACAGGGCAATCATCATGATTGCCCGCTGTCTGATTGACACCCGTTGGCATTGGCGATGTAATGATTCGCAAGAGTATGGCCGCGCAAAGTTATTCGTAGCGGCGTTCTCAGCTTCGTATCCGAATTCATTCTCCCATCAGGCAATTTCATCTCGTGAAAATTTTTGGACTGTTTACAAAGACAGCGACGCCCGATAGTCGTCAAAGTAAAAATACGCCAGCCGATGAGGCTCGCGTAACCTCACAAAAAATTGATTCAATAGAATCAGAAATCGTGGCCGAATTTGGCGCGCCCACCTTACTGCAGCCGCATCACGACAGCCGTGTTGAAGGTACGCCCACGCTCGCGCCGTTATCGCATGTTATGGATGAAGCCGCCATATTGTTTGCCAATGGTCAGCTCAATGAAGCTAAAGCGCTGCTGCTGCAAGCTACGCGCACCGACGGCGGCAGTAACGATCATCAGCTAGCCTGGTGGATGTTGTTCGATTTAGCGCTAGCAGAAAACCAAGCAGATTTTTTTGATCATCTCGCGCTCACTTACACCAAAAAATTTGAAACCTCACCACCGCAATGGCAAGCGCTCAGACAAAACTCAGACCTAGCCCAAGCACAACCCGATCTACCCGTACTCAGCTTTCGCGGCAAGCTAACAGAAGCCTCGCAAGCCGCTTTTGAACAATTGCAGCAAATCGGACTGCGACATCATCACTTTGTGATGGAATTTGCTGCGATCACTGATATGACTATTCCAGGGTGTGCTGCATTTTTAGGTGTACTTGAGCATTGGCAAAAAGCCTGCTGCGAAATTTCTATTCGTGGCGGCGATGCCATAGTAAGTAGAATTCACGAATGCATACAACCTGGCAGACGCGACAGCGATGATGCAGCTTGGCGGTTACTGATTGAATTACTGCGCTTGATGAATGCCGATGAGGCCTATGAAGCTGCCTGTGTCGATTACAGCGTCACCTACGAAGTATCGCCACCCGCCTCACCTTCGCCGCAAATAAAGCCCGCACAGCAAACGCCTGTATTTGTGCTGCCAACAATGATCTCATTGCCAATCGACAAACTGCTCGCGCAAACAAGCGAGTACGCTCGTCTATCTCCCAAGCTAGTTTTAGATTGCCGTCACTTACGTCGGATAGAGTTCAATGCCGCCACACCATGGCTCACCGGACTGCAACAACTCGCTCAGGGCAAAGTTGTAGAATGTCGCGATACTAGCTTTCTTGTTGGCAGACTATTGCAACTGGTCGGCGGCACTAGCCGGCTGCATATTATTTATCGAAAGCCCTGATAACCATTGGTGGTTCGGGGCTTGATTTTTACTCCGATACCCCATGGAACAATTTCACGGCACCACAATTCTTTCAGTACGTCGCGGCAATCTGGTCGCACTCGGTGGCGATGGCCAGGTCACACTGGGTAATGTCGTCATGAAAGGCTCGGCGCGCAAAGTACGCAAGTTATTTCACGGCAAAGTCTTAGCAGGGTTTGCTGGCGGCACTGCTGATGCGTTTACCTTGCTTGAGCGCTTCGAATCCAAATTAGAAGCACATCGGGGCAATCTCATGCGCTCTTCGGTTGAGCTGGCAAAAGATTGGCGTACCGATCGTATGCTGCGTCGATTAGAGGCCATGCTACTGGTCGCTGACCGTGAATCCACGCTCATCATCACCGGCAACGGCGACGTACTCGAACCCGAAGATGGCGTTGGCGCCATTGGCTCGGGTGGCAGCTACGCTCAATCTGCCGCCAAAGCTCTGCAAGAAAACACTGACTTGTCGCCGGTTGAAATCGTCAAAAAATCACTGACTATCGCGGCAGAACTCTGCATTTATACCAATCACTCGCTCACTATTGAGACACTAGAATAAGCACGGTGCATCCATGAACCTTACACCGCAACAAATTGTGATCGAACTCGACAAACATGTCGTCGGTCAAGCCAATGCCAAACGCGCCGTCGCTATTGCGTTGCGTAATCGCTGGCGTCGGCAACAAGTACCTGATCCCTTACGTCATGAGATCACACCCAAAAATATTTTAATGATCGGACCGACGGGTGTCGGCAAAACCGAAATCGCGCGTCGACTTGCTCGCTTAGCAGACGCACCGTTTATTAAAATCGAAGCGACGAAATTTACGGAAGTCGGCTACGTCGGCCGTGATGTCGACACCATCATCCGCGATCTCACCGAAATCGGTATCAAACAAACGCGTGAATTAGAAATGCGCAAAGTACGCGCCGGTGCGGAAGATGCCGCTGAAGATCGCATTCTTGATGTCCTCCTTCCACCCGCGCGTGATTTTGGTTTTGCAGCAACGCCCACTGCCGAAGAAAAAAGTGAGAATGCCACACGTCAAACATTTCGCAAACGATTACGTGAAGGTGCGCTCGACGATCGCGAAGTCGAGATCGAATTAGCCGACACACGCCCACAAATGGAAATCATGGCGCCGCCCGGCATGGAAGAAATGACCGAGCAAATTAAATCTATGTTTTCAGGCTTGGGGAACAGTCGAAAAAAATCACGCAAACTGAAAATCGGCGAAGCGATGAAAATACTCGTCGATGAAGAAGCTTCGCGACTCGTCAATGAAGAAGAACTCAAACAAAAAGCCATCACTAATATTGAGCAAAATGGCATTGTCTTTCTAGATGAAATCGACAAAATCGCCGCTCGTGGTGGGGTGCAGGGGGTCGATGTATCACGTGCCGGTGTGCAGCGCGACTTGCTACCTTTAGTTGAAGGCACCACCGTCAACACCAAATACGGCATGGTGAAAACAGATCATATTTTATTCATTGCTTCCGGTGCATTTCATCTGGCCAAGCCATCTGATTTAATTCCAGAGCTACAAGGCCGCTTTCCTATACGA
>JBIIQR010000292.1:0-3004 GCA_044341985.1 Burkholderiaceae bacterium | reverse complement strand
TGATATGTCGGGTTGCTTCGTTAAGATTGATTCCGAAGAGGCGTCATGGAGCACCGGTATGAAAATCGAAGGCGGCAATAGCGGCCATCGTCCAACAGTTAAAGGCGGCTACTTCCCCGTGCCACCCGTCGACAGTTTCCAAGACATGCGTTCGGAAATGTGTTTGATTCTCGAATCGCTCGGTATCCCCGTTGAAGTTCACCACCACGAAGTGGCGGGTGCCGGTCAAAACGAAATTGGTACTAAGTTCTCAACGCTGGTACAGCGCGCTGACTGGACTCAGGTTCTGAAGTATGTTGTTTGGAATGTTGCGCACACTTACGGCAAAACAGCGACCTTCATGCCTAAGCCTATCGTGGGTGATAACGGTTCCGGTATGCACGTTCACCAGTCGGTTTGGAAAGACGGTAAAAACTTATTCGCAGGCGACGGCTATGCTGGTTTGTCTGATTTTGCGCTGTACTACATTGGCGGCATCATCAAGCATGCTCGTGCATTGAATGCGATCACTAACCCAGGTACTAACTCGTACAAACGTTTGGTTCCAGGCTTTGAAGCTCCAGTGAAACTGGCTTATTCGTCACGTAACCGTTCAGCATCAATTCGTATTCCGCACGTACCGAATCCTAAAGGTCGTCGTATCGAAACGCGTTTCCCAGATCCTTTAGCCAATCCTTACTTGTGCTTCTCAGCATTACTGATGGCAGGTCTGGACGGCGTTCAGAACAAGATTCACCCAGGTGAGGCAGCATCAAAAGATCTGTATCACTTGCCGCCTGAAGAAGACGCAAAAATCCCAACCGTTTGTTCGTCGCTTGACCAAGCGCTCGAGTATCTGGACAAGGATCGCGAGTTCCTGACCCGTGGTGGTGTGTTTAGCGACACGATGTTGGATGCCTACATCGAGTTGAAGATGCAGGAAGTCACACGTTTCCGTATGACGACACATCCTGTTGAGTTCGATATGTACTACTCGCTGTAATTCGAACTAGGTATGCAGTAATCGAAAGGGCAGCGTGGCTGCCCTTTTATTTCGTGAAAATGTTGTATTTTTGATAAATAATTAGGGGGACTTTCTGCTATAAAAACATCACTTACCTTTGTGACCATTTCTTGGTACTGCTTATGAAAAGCTCAATTGTTTTTGCCCCAGTACTCGCCGTCTCCATTGCCTCATCAGTTTTGGCGCAGGGGGTTTATCTTTGTAGTCAGCCAAATGGCACACGCGAATACCGCAATACGGGCGATACCCGCGGTTGTCGCAAGCTAGAGTTGGAGGCGATTTCTACGATTCCTTCAACGTCGTCTAGCTCATCCCAAGCTAAGTTTGATGCTTCGGGCGCAGCATTTCCTAAGATCGAATCACAGGTACAAAAACGCCGTGACCAAGACCGTATGCAGATTTTGCTCGACGAGGTCCGGACAGAAGAAGGCAAACTGGCTGAATTAAAGAAGGAATTTCAAAACGGTGAACCTGAACGGCAAGGCGGTGAGCGCAACTATGCCAAGTATCAGGACCGGGTAGCGATGATGAAAGAAGAGATGCAAAGGACAGAGAAAAACATTGAGTCACTCAGGCGGGAGATCAGTCAATTAAAATAGCTCCCAAGCACTTTTGCCATACTTCGGGCCGCGCTGTGCGGCCCTTGTCTTTTGGATGACCGTGGATATTCTCTCTACCTCGCTGGGTGGGCTGGACCTGCTAGCTTCGGCTGTACTGGTATTGGACCAACAGGGGCGAATTACCTATGCCAACGCAGCTTCTGAAAGCTTGTTGGAGAATTCGTTCAAGGTACTCAACCAGCAGCGGCTCTCCGAGCTGTTTTTGAATGGCGAGAAGTTGGCGCTTATTTTTGAACAGGCGCGTAAGCATCAATTCGACGAAAAACGTGAAGATCTCATTCTGGAGCGTTTGGGTCGGCCACCCCTGCAGGTCAATCTCATCATTACCGTTCTGGATGATCCTCACAACCCTGTGCTGATTGAGTTGCGTGAAAATGTACAGCAGATGAAGCTAGATAGAGAAGAGCGGCTATTAGATCAGACGCAGGCGAATAAAGAGCTGATTCGCAATCTTGCACACGAAATTAAAAATCCACTCGGCGGTATTCGTGGCGCGGCACAGTTGCTGGAGCTGGAGCTACCGGCGCACGACCTACGTGATCTGCGTGAGTACACCCAAGTCATTATCAAAGAGTCTGATCGTTTGCAGACATTGGTGGATCGTTTACTGGCACCGCACCGACGCCCTCAAATTGTGGGTGACGTGAATATTCATGAAGTGTTTGAGCGAGTTCGCAGCTTGATCATGGCTGAGTTTCCTCAGGGTTTAACCATTCGTCGCGACTACGATTTGTCTTTGCCTGATTTCCGCGGAGACAAAGAACAACTTATTCAAGCCGTTCTTAATATTGCCCACAATGCTGCGCAAGCTTTGGCCCCTAGAATGAATCAGGGTGATGCTGAATTAGTATTTCGCAGCCGGATTGGGCGTTCGATTACCATCGCGAAAGTTCGATATAGGCTGGCACTGGACTTGCATATCATCGACAACGGCCCGGGTATACCGGCTGAACTAAAGGATAGAATTTTTTATCCATTGGTCTCTGGCCGAGACGGAGGTAGCGGATTGGGGCTGACACTAGCCCAGACCTTTGTTCAGCAGCATAACGGCGTGATTGAGTGTGATAGCCGACCCGGTTGCACGGATTTTCGTATTCTGATTGGCCTGCCCTGATTCTGTGCGTTTGATTGGCATGTGAAAATAGGTGGCTGAACAGGAGCGGTGGGCGCACTGAAATGGTGCTGGCGATGGATTAAGCTGGACGCATAGCGAAGCACATGAAACCAATCTGGATAGTTGACGACGACGAATCAATACGCTGGGTGCTTGAAAAGGCTCTCGCGCGAGAAAACCTGTCTACTCGAAGTTTTTCTAATGTGCGCGACGTCGTCGCCGCACTGGATTCTGGAACCCCACAAGTTCTTGTGTCAGACATACGCA
>JBIIQR010000016.1:0-10838 GCA_044341985.1 Burkholderiaceae bacterium | reverse complement strand
GCCATCAGCGGGCCTAAACCCATGGACACCGTAGGAAACTGCCAGAACTCAGGCATGAGTTTGGGATGCGGGTACGACGACAGGCCTTTGCCATCCACTTCACGACGGAAATTCAACATCTGCTCTTCGCTAATACGGCCTTCTAAAAAAGCGCGCGCATAAATACCAGGAGAAGAATGTCCTTGTATATAGAGAAGGTCACCGCCGTGATGCTCGGTAGGCGCGTGCCAAAAATGATTGAAGCCGATACCCAACATATTCGCCAACGAAGCAAAGCTAGAAATATGTCCGCCCAGATCACCGTCGGTACGATTAGCTTTCACCACCATCGCCATCGCATTCCAGCGCATATACGAACGTAAACGCTCTTCGTATTCCAAATTACCTGGGCAATGTTCGCCTAAGTGTGCAGGTATCGTATTTACGTAAGCGGTATGACTAGAGAAAGGAATGTGTGCACCGCGACGGCGAGCTAAATCCACCATGCGTTCAAGCAAGTAATGAGCACGTTCTGCACCTTCGTGCTCGATGACGGATTCGAGGGCATCAAGCCACTCCTGCGTTTCCATCACGTCAGGATCGTTAGCGGCTTGCGCCAGTATGTTATCGAGCTGTGCAGACATGAGGGATCTCCTTGCGTCTTGTAATTCTGATGGTCGATATCGGTTTGAGTCTTATACCCAAATCCGGTCCATTCTGGACGGTTTATAACTATTCTGGAAGTGTAGCAGCACTCCAGAGTTTTTCAAAATACGGGAAATGATTTCATAATGTGATATGTAGTAAAAAAGAAAAGTGTCGACGGGGCACGAATATACCGGCTCAAAGTCCAAGATACGAGGGTTCAAGCGCAGCTTTTGGCCGACATCAAAATAGGACCGACTCTATAATCTCGTTTTATCTTTTCATTCTTAGTTAAAGCCATGTCTGCACATATCATCGACGGTAATTTATTATCAAAAACATTACGCTCGCACGTAGCTGAACGTGCAGCAGCACTTACCCGCCAAGGGCGCCAACCTGGTCTAGCGGTCATTCTGGTCGGCGATAGCCCTGCCTCACAGGTTTACGTGCGCAACAAGATTAAAGCGTGCGAGGACGTCGGCATCCACTCGGTGTTTGAAAAATACGACGCTGGGTTCAGCGAGGCTGAACTGTTAGCACGTGTAGAAGCACTGAATCACGATCCGAGCATTCACGGCATTTTGGTGCAGCTGCCGCTTCCTGCTCATATCGATTCACACAAAGTCATCGAAGCGATTGCCGCAGAAAAAGATGTGGATGGCTTTCATGTGAACAATGCTGGCTTACTAATGACGGGCCAGCCATTATTTAGGCCCTGCACTCCCTATGGCGTGATGAAGATGCTGGAATCGATTGACTATCCGATACGTGGGGCGAATGCCGTGGTGGTAGGTGCTTCGAATATTGTAGGTAAGCCTCAAGCCATGTTGCTCTTGCAAGCGGGAGCCACCGTCACCATCTGTAACTCCAAAACTAGGGATTTAGGACACCACACACGCAATGCCGATATTTTGGTCGTGGCAACCGGTAAGCGAAACATCGTCACCGCTGATATGGTCAAGCCAGGAGCGGTTGTGCTTGATGTTGGAATGAATCGCGACGATGCAGGCAAACTCTGTGGTGATGTCGACTACGGCCCCTGCGCTGAAGTTGCTGGCTGGATCACCCCTGTACCGGGAGGCGTCGGCCCTATGACGATCACCATGCTGTTGGTGAACACCCTAGAAGCCGCCGAAAGAAATTGAACACGCACTATTTAAATAAAGAATCACATCATCATGACTGATAATGCCTTACTGGATTTTTCTGATCTACCCCGTTTTGATTTGTTTAAAACCGAACATGTCACACCGGCGATCGATGTGCTCCTTACCGAAGCGCGCGAATTAGTCAACGCTTTAGAAACATCCAACGCTACTCCCACATGGGATAGTTTTGTACTACCGCTGGAATCTGTCACTGAACGCCTAGGCCGCGCATGGGGCGTGGTTAGCCACTTAAATGCGGTAGTCGACACCACCGAATTGCGCGCTACGTACAACGAAAACCAGCCTAAAGTGACTGAGTTCTGGACCGAGCTTGGACAAAATCTCAAGCTTTTCGAAACGTATAAAGCGCTTCAGGCAAGTAGCGAATATCAAACGCTTAATTATTCGCGCAAACGCATTATCGATAACGCTATTCGCGATTTCCGTTTAGGCGGCGCCGAACTTTCGGACGATAAAAAAATCCGCTTCGCAGAAATTCAAGAACAACATGCTGCACTATCAACACGCTTTTCTGAAAACGTACTCGACGCGACTAATGCGTATGAATTACTGATCGATGACGAGTCACGGCTGGCAGGTTTGCCCGACGACGTGAAACAAGCAGCGTATACGGCGGCAGAACGCGAAGGAAAAACCGGTTGGCGTTTTACCTTGCACTTTCCTTCGTATTTTCCTGTTCTTCAGTACGCGAACGATCGATCGCTACGTGAAACGATCTATCGCGCCATTTCGACCAAAGCGTCCGAGCTAGGCGAAAAGCCCGATTGGGACAACACAAAAAATATCGTTGATCTACTCAAATTGCGCAAAGAAGAAGCGGCGCTGCTGGGTTACCAAAGCTTTGCCGAAGTATCTCTGGTACCAAAAATGGCGACCTCACCACATCAGGTGATTCAATTTCTTCAAGATCTTGCTCGCCGCGCACGCCCTTTTGCGGAAAACGATTTAGCGGAAGTACGCAGTTTCGCCAAAAATGAATTAGGCATAGATAAAGTAGAAGCCTGGGATTTAGCTTTCGCCTCTGAAAAGTTACGCGAACAGCGTTACGCTTTTTCAGAACAAGAGGTAAAACTCTACTTCCCCGAGCATAAGGTTATCGATGGTTTGTTCCGATTAATTCAAACCATGTTTGGTGTAGTGGTTAAGCGCGACGCAAGCCCGGTATGGCATAGCGACGTGACTTTCTATCGAATCGAGAAACAAGGTCATTTGATTGGACAGTTTTATCTTGATCTGTATGCGCGCAATGGCAAGCGTGGCGGCGCCTGGATGGATGATGCTCGTGGCCGTAAAAATGTAGCTGGCAACCTTCAAACACCCATTGCTTATTTAACCTGCAACTTCACCGAACCTGCGATTGTCGATGGCGTAAAAAAACCTGCCTACTTCACGCATGATGAGGTGATTACTTTATTCCATGAGTTTGGTCACGGTTTACATCACATGCTGACCGCTGTTGATGAATTGGGCGTCTCAGGGATTGCCGGCGTTGAATGGGATGCGGTTGAGCTACCCTCGCAATTTATGGAAAACTTTTGCTGGGAATGGGAAGTATTGCAACACATGACAGCCCATGCCGAGTCAGGCGAATCGCTGCCACGCTCGTTGTACGACAAAATGATCGCAGCGAAGAATTTTCAATCAGGATTGCAAATGCTGCGTCAAGTTGAATTCTCTCTGTTCGACATGCACCTGCATGATGACTACGATCCGAACGGAATACAGTCTGTGGCCGATCTACTCGCGGAAGTAAGACATAAAGTGGCCGTCATCATTCCACCCGCTTTCAATCGCTTTCAAAATTCGTTCTCGCATATCTTTGCAGGCGGCTATGCAGCGGGTTACTACAGCTACAAATGGGCAGAAGTTTTATCGGCTGATGCGTATGGTGCCTTCGAAGAGGCACAAGGCGATCCCAACCGGCTGGCTGAAACAGGCTTGGCATTTCAGCGTGAGATTCTCTCGGTGGGTGGATCACGCCCAGCGTTGGAATCGTTCACTGCGTTTCGCGGTCGCGAACCAAATATCGATGCCTTGCTGCGCCACAGCGGCATGACGTCAAGTTAATTGGCCAATTAATGACTCGAGTAGACTTCCATAGCAAAGTGCCGGACAAGCTTTTGTATGCGTGTCGCTTAATACGTAAGGCGCGCACTGCCGGCATGAAAGTCGTGGTGTATTTACAAGACTCGCAACAGTTAAGCGATTTCGATCAGGCGCTGTGGACATTCTCAGAACATGACTTCATTCCACATGTAGCCGCTAGCGATGCATTAGCCGAGCAAACGCCGGTCATTCTAAGCTGCGATGCGACTGAGAATTTACCGCATCATCAAGTACTGATTAATTTATCAACACAAACGCCTGATCATTTTGCGCGCTTTGAAAGAATGTTCGAAATCGTATCAACTGACGAGCAGGATCTAACCGCTGGTCGCAGTCGCTATAAGCACTATCAAACCCGAGGTTATGCACTCACTCATTTTGAGGCGGACAATTCATGACGACATCAAACCAACATGATCACGATATTCCCGTACTTACCGATATCATTGACGATCAAGAGGCCGGAGTTACAGAAGAACTGCCTGTAGCCGACGATGTCGAATTGCTAGCTCAAATTGAAGAAGAAATAACTCACAGAATTTTTGCGGAACTTTCTGTGCAGATACCCCTTCTGATAGAGGCTGCAATGCAAAAGCATGTCCCACTCGCCGTAGGTGCAAAACTGCAAGCCGAATTAATGACAGCGTTGGCCGGCGTGATCCCCGCTGCAACGGCAGCAGCGAGTGATCAATTAGTCATCTCGATTGCTCAACAACTGGCCAGCGATTTAGATTCACGATTGCTTGAGCAAGTCAGAACCGTCGTTGCTGAGGAATTTCTTCGACTGCAACAATAAACACGTACCAAGCATTTTTTGAGTTGAAACACCTAAACAACATAAACACAGTGGCGCAAATGACGCCACATAACGACTAAGTCTCTTTAGAATTTCTGTTTTTAAATAACTCAGCAGCACTTGCTTGCTGCTGTATGTCACGGAAATAATCCATGAAAGTCATCGTACTGGGCGCAGGCATCGTTGGCACTGCCTCCGCCTGGTTTCTTCAAAAAGCCGGTCACGAAGTTATCGTACTTGAACGTCAACCCGGAGCGGCCCAAGAAACCAGTTTCGCTAATGGCGGCCAAATTTCTGTTTCGCACGCCGAACCTTGGGCAAATCCATCAGCACCACTCAAATTATTAAAATGGCTGGGTCGCGAAGATGCCCCTTTGTTATTTCGCCTCCGACCTGAATGGCTGCAATGGCGTTGGGGCATGGAATTTCTACGCCAATGCACTCCCGGCCACATGGCCTACAACATACGGCAAATTATCGCGATTTCAGAATACAGTCGACAAACACTACAAGCGGTTCGTGCCGAAACCAACATAGCGTACGACTGCGAAACGCGTGGCATTTTGCACTTCTATACCGATCAAAAAGAATTTCAGCAATCTCTCCCAGCTGCCAATTTAATGCGCGATCTAGGTTGCCCTCGTCAAACGATTAATACTAACGAAGTTATTCGTATAGAACCTGCACTGGCTCCCATACGACACAAAATTGTGGGCGGTGATTACACTGCTACTGATGAATCCGGGGATGTACATAAATTCACCACTGGCTTAGCAACTCAATGTGCCGCAGCAGGTGTCACATTTCGATTCAATACGTTTGTTACCCGTTTAATCAGCGAAGGTACCGGCACCTCTGCGCGTATCGTGGGCGCTGAAATCATCGATGAGCACGGCAGACATCAAACGATACGTGGCGATAGCGTGGTGGTAGCGATGGGTAGTTTCTCGACTCATTTGTTAAAACCACTGGGTATTAATTTAATGATTTACCCGGGCAAAGGATATTCAGCAACCTACCCTGTCATCGATAATGCACTGGCACCGCGCGTATCGATGACTGACGATGGTCACAAGCTCGTGATTTCAAGACTTGGTGATCGCCTAAGAGTTGCGGGTACATGTGAAATCAATGGTTATTCACGCGCATTAAATCCAGTGCGATGCGAAGCGATTACTCGTCGCACCAAAGAATTATTTCCCAACGCATGTGATTACAGCCAAGCTCAATATTGGGCAGGCTTGCGGCCGCTAACACCGTCGAATATTCCCTATATCGGAAAAACCAAGTATTCAAATTTATTTTTAAATACCGGACATGGAACGCTGGGCTGGACTATGGGCTGTGGCTCAGGACGCGCAATTGCTGAGATCATTTCTGGTCGACAACCAGAGCTTGATTTCGCTTTTACCGGAATGGCTCGCACCAGCGTCACACGCGCTACGATTTCTGCACCGGCCCAGGTAACCCACTCTAAAATCTAAGCTACTCGCTAGGCAACTCGATACGCAGCCCGCGCACTGGTTTCGCAGCAAAACGCACTTCAGAATAAATCGAAGATAATAAAGCCTGAGTTCGAGGCTTTGGTTCTAGACTTTCGTTCTGTTTTATTCAAGTTATGCTGATCAGGAGATTTCATGCGCTGGCTACCTTTAACATTCCCCCTCTTAATGTTGGCTGTATCGGCCAACGCACAAGAACAAATCGTCAAAATTGGACATGTAGCACCCCTGTCAGGTCAAGTCGCCCACTTAGGCAAAGATAATGAAAACGGCGCTCGCATGGCTGTTGATGTGCTCAACACTAAAAATCTTCGCATCGGTGGCAAAAAGATAAAGTTTGTTTTACTCGGAGAGGATGATGCCGCCACACCTCAGCAAGGTACCGCCGCCGCACAAAAATTAGTTGATGCAAAAGTGAATGGTGTAATCGGTCACTTAAATTCCGGTACAACGATACCCGCATCTAAAATCTACAACGATGCAGGGATACCGCAAATCTCTCCATCCGCAACCAATCCCAAATATACGCAACAAGGTTTTAAAGGTGCTTTTCGGGTCGTTGCAAATGATGGTCAGTTAGGCGGCGCACTCGGTCGCTATGCAGCCAGCACGCTTCATGCAAAAAATGTCGCCATTATTGATGACCGTACCGCGTACGGTCAGGGTGTGGCCGATGAATTTGCAAAATCAGCTAAAGCGGCTGGGCTCAACATCCTAGGTCGTCAATACACGAACGATAAAGCCACCGACTTCAACGCTATTCTCACAGCGATCAAAGGGAAAAATCCTGATTTGATTTTCTTTGGTGGGATGGATGCCGTTGCGGGCCCTATGCTGAGACAAATGAAACAGCTAGGTATACAAGCGAAATATATGGGTGGAGATGGTATCTGTACCGAACAGCTGCCCTCACTCGCAGGTGATGGCATGACCGATGGTCAAGTCGTGTGTGCAGAAGCAGGTGGCGTCGAAGAAAATCAGAAAAAAGGCTTAGATGAATTTCGCGCAGCTTATAGCAAAAAATTCGGCACGGACGTCAAGCTATATGCGCCCTATGTATATGATGCTGTGATGGTCATGGTCTCGGCAATGCAGAAAGCAGATTCGGTAGAACCTGCGAAATACCTACCTGAACTTGCTAAAACAAATTATCAAGGTATTACAGGGCAAATTGAATTCGATGCGCGCGGCGATATGAAGCATGGCACACTAACCTTATACACTTTCAAAAGCGGCAAACGAGCACAATTAGCTGTCACTAAATAAAGTTGATACATGCGATAAGCTAACAAAGCATTTAAAAAAACCAACCGCTCGGTTGGTTTTTTTTCGACCGCCTCACTCATATTCAGCTGAAGTACAAGTGATCGGAAATCGAACACACTAATTTTTCAACTAAATTTATATAAACCTTTGTATATCCATATTTTTATCAAATGTTCGATTTTCGAATTTCACAAATTACCACTCTCATTATTTTTGCCACAGTTTTTTTCACGAGCAGCTTTTCCACATAAGCCTTATTAACAGCGATACGAAGTTTGCAAAAAATTCGTCTACCTAATTAAAAATACTGAGAGATTAGCCCATCGTCGATTCATTGCAAATGTGAGCGACGACTTCTTTCAGAGAGTCCTTCATGAACAAGCAATGTTATGGCTGGGTAGTGAGTGCAGTGCGTGGTGCTTTAGTGGTGGTGGGTGAGCATGTGAAGCGATCGCAGGGGTTTAGCGGGGCTAGTGGGGCGAGTAGTGCTAGTAGTGTCAGTAACGTAACTAGTGCGAGTACTCTCAACTCGACAGCCCATCTTGTCTACCTTAGTTTCATTT
Source organism: Burkholderiaceae bacterium (assembly GCA_044341985.1). Classification (GTDB taxonomy): domain Bacteria; phylum Pseudomonadota; class Gammaproteobacteria; order Burkholderiales; family Burkholderiaceae_D; genus Pernthalerella. The sequence continues at coordinate 2,812 of JBIIQR010000016.1, read as the reverse complement.
CAGCGTCAGCATCGCTCACTGTTTCACTCGCCGCCTCATTTGCTGCCTCACTTGCTTTTCCACTCACTGCTCACGCGCAGATCATTCCTAACCGTGCTGCTCCCGGTGCACAACAAGCCTTAGTGATTAATGCCGCCAATGGCGTGCCGGTGGTGAACATTCAAACACCGAGTGCCGGTGGCGTATCTCACAATCGTTATAGCCAATTTGATGTAGCTCCTCAGGGCGTCATTTTGAACAACGCACAAGACGCTGTTCAAACCAAATTAGGTGGCTGGGTAATGGGCAATGCTCTAGTAGCGGGTAGGCCTGCCAGCGTGATTTTGAATGAAGTTAATTCGGCCAATCCCAGTCAGTTGATGGGTGTGATCGAAGTCGCCGGTAAACAAGCCCAAGTCATTGTCGCCAATCCTGCTGGTATTACGTGTAACGGCTGTGGGTTTATCAACGCTTCACGCGCGACCTTAACGACGGGTGAGCCACGCATTAATGCCGTTGGCAATCTTGAGAACTATCGTGTCACGCGCGGCGAAGTGCGTATTGATGGTCTGGGCATGGATAGCTCGAGCGTGTCGTACACCGATGTGATGGCGCGGGCGGTACAAATTAATGCTGCCTTGTGGGCGCAGTACTTACGCATAACGACCGGTGTCAATGACGTTAATGCGCAGAACACGCAAGCCACACCGCTTGATGTGAGTGCGGTTAATGCTAACGGGAATTCCGCTACTTCCTCTAATACTTCTAGTCCAAACAATACAGTCAACTCCTCACTCCCCCAACCCCCGAGCTTTGCCTTGGATGTCGCTGCCATCGGCGGCATGTACGCGCAAAAAATTTACCTCGTTGGTACCGAAGCCGGTGTGGGTGTTAGGAATGCTGGGTTAATTGGGCCGTATGCTGGTTTAGGTGGTGGAGAGATCGTCTTACATGCCAATGGATTACTAGAGAACCGTGGCCGTATCTATAGCGACCATATTGCGTTACAAGCCACATCCATCATTAACGCTAACCCCGAAGGAGCCGCTCCCGTCATTGCGGCCACCGAGCGTTTAGATATCGCTGCCGACACCATTAAAAATAGCGAACATGCCTTGATGGTTAGCTTGGGCGACATCGCCATCGGTGGGCAATTAGATAGCCAGTATCACGCCACCAGCCGCGCAGCCTTACTTGAGAACGCCAGCGCCACCATTGAAGCTCAAGGTCAGTTGAGCATTGCCGCCAACGAGATTCGTAATACCAATGAACACTTTAGTAGCGACGTCGTTCAAGCCTCACAAGAAGACATTGTTGAGTTGGGGGGCGCTGGTGACCCTGAGCGCTATCGGGAAGGCAGCCCTGATGTGTACGTCTTTAATCAAGAAATCTACAAACTGCATACACCAGCAGGCACTTATGAAGAATGGGCGCGCTACGAGTATCAACGCACCATTGATGAGACCCGCATTACCCAGACCGATCCGGCAAAGATGATCGCTGGTGGTGACATTCATATGTTGGGTGAGACTTTAATAAATGATAAAAGCCAGATCGTCGCCGGTGGTCAATTAAGGACAGAGCTCACACAACTTATTAACCGGGATGCAGAAGGGGTTCGCACCGTCTCGGATAAAGGGAAAGTTACCTCTCACTGGCGCGATCGCCAGAAAGGGCGAGATAACACAGGTTCACGCACGGTGGCGTATGAGCCGGCTAAGAGTAGCTTTGGCATTTCATTAAAGGCTGTCGCCTTTGAAGAGAATGCCCCCGCACAGGTTGCTCAACTAAGCAGCACCGGCACAAACGCTGGAAGTGGAGGCAGCAGTGGAAATGGTGGAGTGAGCGTTGAGAACAACGCCTTGTTTCGTGTCGCACCGCAGGTTACTTCCACCACCGTGATAGAAACTGATCCCGCCTTTACCAATCATCGTCAGTGGCTAAGTTCAGCCTATTTACTGGCCCAATTATCCGTTGATCCCACCACCGTTCAAAAGCGCTTAGGCGACGGCTTTTATGAGCAGCGGCTAGTGCGTGAGCAAGTAGCGCAATTAACCGGGCGGCGATTCTTAGAGGGCTACGACAGTGATGGAGCCCAGTATCAGGCCTTGTTAAACAATGCCGCTACTGTAGCTTCAGCGTTTGAATTACGTCCGGGTATCGCTCTAAGTGCTGAGCAAGTGAAAGCCTTAACGAGCGACATCGTTTGGTTGGTTGAGAAAGACATCACCTTACCCAATGGAGAACACACACGTGCTTTAGTGCCGGAGTTATACGCCAAAGTTCGCCCTGGGGATTTAAACGCCAATGGCGCGCTCCTCTCAGGGCGTGAGGTGACACTGACCACCACACAGAACCTCACTAATAGTGGTCAGATCGTCGCTGGCAAGAGCGTTGCAATAACGGGTGAGAACGTTCGCAACATCGGTGGTCAGGTGAGTGCTCAGACCGTCACCATCGATGCAGCGACCGATATCGATAACGTCGGCGGGACGTTACAGGCGCGCGATGCGTTAGTACTAAGAGCTGGGCGCGATATCACTATCGTCTCGACCACTCACACCAATGAAAATGCCAACAGTCGTCGCACCACCGTTGATCGCGTGGCGAGCTTGACGGTTGATAACAGTGAGTCCGATGGTGCAGGCGTTCTGGTGGCCGTTGCCGGCCGCGATTTAAATTTAACTGCCGCCGCCATTGTTAATGATGCCAAGACTAGTGGCGGTAATTCATCTAACTCCGCCAACTCCGCCACCACCACCCTCATCGCCGGCAACGACGTCAATCTAACAAGCGTTTCAGAAGACTCTGCCAACCACATCGTCTGGGATAG
>JBIIQR010000291.1:0-3009 GCA_044341985.1 Burkholderiaceae bacterium | reverse complement strand
GATGCAATTTGAGAAAAACTGGCTGGCAGAACAGATGCGACGTTCTGCTTAATCGTATCCGTTAAGGGATTCGTGATTCAGGGGCAAGCTCAATTTAAACTTTTTTTGCATAAGTGTAATCAGGGATAAAAACTCTCTTAGTAAATCTAAATCTTTTCAATCTTAATCGCGAGCTTATGACCACTAAGCCATGCTCCCTCAACCCTGCCACCATTAAGCCAGTCTCCACAAAGACCCAGGTTGAATTTGGGAAGCGAAATAAACTCAGGGCTTGGATTAATAAATCCGCTGGCATAGCGCCAGCGATGTATTGCGATTTCAGCCTCGCTGCAATCTAAGCCTAACTTTTTAGCGCACGCTAATAGCTGAGCAGATGCCTCTTGTGGCGCAAGTTCACTATTTTCTTGGCTCCACTTGGCGTGTGCATGAATCGTCCAGGACTCTTGGCCGGTGCGATCGGGTTTAGATTGGTTTCGGCATATCCAACTAATCGTCTCGCCGTTCACAAAAGCAGCATCAAAAGGGAAGGCGGGTTTTTCAGAAAAGCGGGCCATCACAGTCCAACATCCTTCCATAGTTACTGAATTGCAGAGCGCTTGTATTTCATTAGGTAATAGCTTGGTAAGCACGGCAGCCTGGGGTGCGGGTATTGCTAAAACTAGAAAATCAAAAAGAGAGCTGATAAGACCAGACTCTTTACTACCAAGCTGCCATTGATCATTTATTGGCATTAACTGATCAATCGTTTGATTGAGATGAAGCGTAAGAGTACGGGCTAAATATTTCCCAATCATAGTCATGCTGGGGTCGGCAACGTAGCGCAATTCATTGGAGCTTGATGCTCTCCATCGGCCTTCTTCAAATACACCCATGTTGGGATTCCAGCGGGCTGCGACGCCCTTATCAATCCAAGAGCCGAGCTCGTGTTTAAAAAGGGGATCGCGCGCAGTGAAATACTGAGCACCGTGGTCTGCCGTCCATCCATCGCCTTGTTTTGTACTCATGCGCCCGCTGGGGCCACGACTTTTTTCAAAGACTTCCACCTCAAAACCCAATGCTTGAAGATGAGTTGCGCAACTGAGGCCTGCAATACCGGCACCAATTATGGCGACTCTTTTTTTGACGGTGGTCTTCATAGGCGTGCAACTTCCAGCAGATATTTCAAAGTACGAGATGCCGAATTCCGTCTTTCGGACGTTCTATCTCAAGTGCTTCCCCACGGGGAGCGTTCAACAGGCAGTCCATCAGGACGGGCGTTTTTCCGATTAATTGACGGTAGTCCTTGGCTGATAAGATTACAACGGCCTCTTCGCCATGCCGAGTGACCAATTGCGGGCCTTCTTTCAGTGTTAACTCAACTAATTCGCTGAATCGGCTTTTCGCTTCTTTTAGTTGCCAAGCATGCATGAAACCCTCCCTATATCTGCTCAGACTAGCCATAATTAGGGCTTGGCCTTTGCTTGTCAATCTAACCTAATTGCCCCGGAAATTGCTAATGGTGATGAAAATATATCGCCATCATTCAAATGTTTCGCGAGGGTGGCGTGATGACTAAAGCCGTAGTTTTTTCGACGCTTGATATGATGTGCGACTGTGTTGTGTCGAATCATTGCGATCGCCACCGTTTTGGTGTCATTTTTAAAGTCTCTCATGGAAATTAAAGTCAACTTTCTCGACAAGCTACGCCTCGAAGCGAAGTTCGATGATTTCACGGTCATCTCAGATCAGCCGATACGCTATAAGGGCGATGGATCAGCGCCGAGCCCTTTCGATTATTTTTTAGTTTCGTCAGCGTTGTGCGCCGCTTATTTTGTGAAGTTGTACTGCGAGACCCGTAATATTTCGACTGAAAATATTCGCCTGTCGCAAAACAATATTGTTGATCCTGAAAACCGTTATCAGCAAATTTTCAAAATTCAGGTTGAATTACCCCCCGATATTCCTGAAGTTGATCGTCGAGGTATTTTGCGTTCCATAGAGCGCTGCACTGTTAAAAAAGTAGTGCAAGAGGGTCCTGAGTTTGTGATTGAGGAAGTTGATAACCTCGATGCGGATGCGCAATCCTTACTCACATTAAAACCATCTTCCGATATCAGTACATTCATCGCTGGTAAAGATTTACCGTTAGAGCAAACCATCGCCAATATGTCGGGGCTATTGGCAAATTTGGGTATTAAGATTGAAATCGCTTCTTGGCGCAATATCATTCCGAATGTATGGTCTTTGCATATTCGCGATGCACATTCACCCATGTGTTTTACCAATGGTAAGGGTGCGACTAAAGAGAGTGCATTAGCATCAGCCTTGGGTGAATATATCGAGCGGCTGAGTAACAACCATTTCTATGCGGGCGCTTTTTGGGGCGAAGACATTGCTAACTCAGACTTTGTTCATTACCCGAATGAACGATGGTTCACGATAGGCCCCGATGATGCGTTACCCGCTGACATACTCGATGAGTACTGCCTGCAGATCTACAATCCCGATGGTGAGTTACGTGGATCACATCTGATTGACACTAACTCAGGGAATAGTGAACGAGGTATCTGTTCGCTGCCGTATGTGCGGCATTCCGATGGCGCGACGGTTTATTTTCCATCTAACTTGATCGAAAACCTATACGCCAGCAATGGTATGAGTGCCGGTAACACACTAGCCGAAGCGCAGGTGCAATGTCTTTCTGAAATTTTCGAGCGAGCGGTTAAGCGTGAAATCTTAGAAGGTGAAATCGCTTTGCCTGATGTACCGCAGGATGTGTTGGCGAAATTCCCGGGCATCGTAGCGGGTATTCAAGGATTAGAAGCGCAGGGTTTTCCGGTCTTGATAAAAGATGCGTCACTGGGCGGGGCTTATCCGGTGATGTGCGTTACGTTGATGAATCCGCGCACGGGCGGTGTGTTTGCTTCGTTTGGTGCGCATCCTAGTTTTGAAGTTGCATTGGAGCGCAGCCTGACCGAATTACTGCAAGGTCGTAGCTTTGAAGGACTGAACGATTTACCGCGTCCTACC